>CAYRPI010000009.1:0-24068 GCA_964426225.1 uncultured Candidatus Babeliaceae bacterium
GCCTGATAAAAGAATCTTATGGAGCCTATTTCAACGGAAGAGACAAGTGGTCTGAAATGCAGTGGACAGCGCCGGATGATCAATTTGGGCAGTCTTTTGTTGAACTGGTGAAGAAGCATATGTGGGGCAAAAAGGTTTTACCCCAAGGCGGAAAGCCTGTAGGTTAGGAATGATCCTTGTAATCTACTTTATAAGGGGTTTGATTAGTTGGTAGCATGCAATTCCTAGAGGAAGGGAAGAACTGCCTACGCGTTGAGTTATGTCGCTATTTTTTTGCAGTAGTGGCCAGTAAAGAGAAATGGCGAGTGAGGCAAGCGAGGTTCCTATTCCCGCAGTTGATAATAGGTTGCGGTTGGGGTTTAGAGAGGGGATAAGTGAGATCCCCGCAGTAAAAAATGTTGTTGCATCGAGGGTGTTAACAATTTTTTTTAGATAGGCGGCTTGTTTATAACGGTTTACAAGATTTATACAATGCTCTAGGAGTTCAAATTTTTCTTCCAGGATTAAATCCTGTTCGTTATAAGCCAGTTTTTTCATACCGCCTAACTGTGAAAATAGTTGAATAAAAAGGTCTGCAAAGGTCTTTGAATCTTCTAGTGGGGTGTTGCCGAGTTTTTTGATTATCGCGTCAAATTCATAGTCCTGTGCTTCGAGTACATCAAGGTGTGTTAACCTATGAACAAGATAAAAATAGGCGGAGTGACGCGCTTTATGGGATGGTCCAAAAAGGTAACCTGTTTTTTGGGTGAGAAGCAGGGTGTCAAAGTTGATATCAAAAGAGAACTGGGAGCTGTGTGATTTTACGTCATTTTCAAGAATCCAGGGGCAGCAGTCTGGCACCTGCTTAAGAAGCGATGCATACTCTGGATTTCCGTTGATTATGCCTAGGAATTCTTTTTTTAGCCAGGTTGCTAACGTGGCCCTGGAACCTATCTCAAGCGTGGCAATTGCACTCTGATTATTTTTTAGAAATTCCATAAAGTTTAGTTTTTCTTTTATACATTCACGTAACATAGAGGAGGGTAGGTGTGTTGCGGAGAGTTTTCCTTTAACTACTTTTTCTAGCACAAAGATCAGGGGGTGTGTTTTGAATAGCGCTCGGAAATAGGGGTGATGTTCGGAGTATTCTTTGGAAACTTCGGTGACTCTGTATAATACAGCGTTTTCTAAATGCTCATATCCTTTTGTAATCAGAGTGTTTAGAATGCCTATCTCTTTTGCATACTTAATAAAAGTTTTTCCCTCTTCTTCGCTGAGAAAGTTCTTGTTAAAGAGAGCGGCTGTTATGTTTTCAGCGTTGGCTCGTAGCCAGTTGGCATCTACATTTTTTAAGAAAGATAGAGATTTTATGTTATCTTTCAGCTCGATTATTTGGCGCAGTATTTCATGGGCCGAAATGGTCTCACAGTAGGATTTAAAAGGTCCTTTTGAGGGGTTTTCTGCAAAGAGAGAGAGGACATCCTTGGGAAGCTCGTTCCATTCTGGTTTTAGCTGCTCTGTCTCCCAGCCCTCCTGCCAGGCTTTCCATGCATAGTAAAGGGTGGTGTGTTGAGTTAAGTTAGGAGCTTTGAACTCCTTTGTTCCCGCGTCAAAGAGCCTGCATAATACGAAGAATTCTTTTCCCATGAGATCTTGGTATGGAGAAGGCTGATATCGAATATTCTCATTTGGTGTGAGAATAAGCTCTTTCAAAAGAGGATCTTTGATTTCACCTGTTAGAGAGCTTGAGAATGCTTGTTTTGTTTTTCTCTGGGCTTGTGCGTGTCGACCCGTTTCAATAATTGAGTCGATCTGTTCAAACACCATTCCATTGGGGCTTTTGATTTCCATGGTTATAGTTGGAATAATCGCGTTGTCAGACGTAAACGAAACGGTGAGATTGATGAGATCAGAAAGTTTTTCACCGAGATTTTTAAGGTTTGTTGCTTTTATTTCAAAGAAGAAGGCGAGTCCCTTGATAAAATTGTCAATAGAGGGCTCTAGTTCACAGAAAAACTCGGGGTTTGTGTAATTGAACTGGGCTTTATTCTTGCGCTGTTTTTTGTCGGAAAAGAGATAGAACCATTCCTCGCGAGCTTCTTTATTGTTTAGTCCTTTTTTAATAATAGTATCGAAAAAGAGCTTTATTTTGGGGTTGTTTTGAGCGGTTGGTGGCAGGACTTGAAAATTGCCCGAACAGAACGTTCGCATCAATGCCGCAATATTGGCAAGAAGTGTGGACTCCATACAGTCCCCAGGATTTCCCAAATTGGGGATGTTTAGGGAGCAGCCTTTAACGTCCTCATCTAGGGTAGATGCTGAGCAGGAGCTTGCATACCATCTATCATTATCGGTTGCGTCTGTGTAGGTATGGGTTAATAGGGATTGAATATTTTTAGAGCTGTACCGATCGTTTAAGAAATTTTTCTTAAGGGGCTGTTTAGAGCTTTGCAGAATCTTTAGTCCTAAGGGGCTGAAAATATCAGGTAGTGAGCCTTTGTAGTGGTCTTTAAATCCACGCAAGTATTCGAGTAGATCGGTTTTTGTATTCGCCTTGTTAAATGCAAATGTGGTTAACAGTTGATAGACCGTGTCTCGTGGGTATATCTCTATGGCAATAGAGGTTGCGTGTGGGACTAAATTCTGTGGCGGTTTAAAGATACGCAAGGATCTTGTGGCTGCTTTTACAACATAATTTATGCAATTATAGGCGCCTTGCACAGAACCCATCTTTTCGACTGCCTTCGCAAAAGATACAATCGCAGGGGCCTGTTTTTTAATCTGTTCTCTAAGACTGTTTTTGGTTGTTTTTTCAGTTGTGGTTGTCATCCGGTGAAGAAATTTTTTATAGGCCTGTAGCTGCTTGGCAATGGGGATTGAACTAGCTTTTCCTGTGCGTGGCGGCTGTTCGAGTGCAGAGGCAAACGCAGCTAACCACCCTGTAAGATAGGGGGTGAGATCTTTATAAAACGGTTTTTTTACCGTTGCTTGGAAGGGCTCTGTGTCTGTTGCACGGTGAAAAAGGGAGCTGGCGAGTTTATGCAGTGGTTGGTTGTTTTTTGCGTACATAACGCAATTTTTTATTAGAGCCTGTTTTTGCGTCAGAATAATCGCCCCTATGCAGGGATCCAGTCTGTGGCGCCACTCTGTTGAAGAAAATAGCTTGTCAAAATTTTTGACGGTATTTAAAGGCGGAGCGGCATGGGTAGAAAATCCAATTAATAGAGCCACAAGGGGAAATAAGATCTTTTTTTTCAAGGGGAAGTCCTGTTATTTTGGATTTATTTTTAAACTATTTATTGAATGCAATATTGTCATAATAATAAACTATATTTAACAAAAGTGTCAAATTTGCAATTTATATCGAGCGTTTATTCGAGCGTAGGGGAGGTGAAAATAGCTTGTGACGTTAGGTAATCTTGCGGTTGAAGATTTTTTTGTAGTGAGTCCAGAGTGTTGTTTTTTTGAGGATTAATGCGCCTAGTCCTCCCAGAATTCCGGTAGTAATAAGAACTTTGTAGTACCGGTTCTGTACAGTCTCAATAATAAAATAGGGGGTATGGATAGTTGCATCATACAAGAATCTTAAGGGGTTCCGGGGAGTATTTGCTGGTTGAAGGTGGTGTATGAGCCAGTTAATTTGTGGGTTGTGGGGGGCGTTGACGTGACGTTGGTCGATGGCAGTAATGTTGTTTGCAATAGCTTTTTGTTCTTGTGTGGAAAAACAGCAATGATTACATGCAAGCGTCCGATCAATAGTGACGGTAAAATTTGGATTTTCTATAGCAAGTTGTGCTATTTCTTGATCGTAAATGTTCCCTGTGTTTTCGTCTTTCTCGCAAAAGTAGATAGAAACGTTGAACCGGTTTAGGAGATGCTTTTGAGCAAGCTCTTTGAGAATCTGGTGGCCTTCTTGGGCAAAGGGGTTGTAATCGCAGATGAATGACGCTGCGCAAGCTAGTCCCCAGCTCCCTATTCTTGCAAGTGGTGTGGATAATAAGTTGCCAAGGGGGAGTCTGTTTTGGAAGGCATTTTTTGAGTCGATTAGAGGCCGTAGGAGTATAATAGTTCCTTGTTCCACCGCATTTTTTACGCGTGCTATGCGGTTATACTGCAAGCCATTTTGGTCCGAGTACCCAAGTTTTTTCCACAGGTGTGAATATTTTTGCGGTTGTGCAAGTGCATCGATGACGCGTATTGAGCTCCCACCGCCGCGTGAATGACCTATTAAAGAGATGGTTCTGTACCCTAATTTTTCATAGGCAAGTGTAATAAAATAGAGTAATGAGAGAGCGTCTGCATCCTGTCCCAAATTTGAATACCAGGAGCGGTGTAAGGGGATGTTTTCTATGGATCCATGTTTTTGAAGGGCATAATAGGGATGAGAGGAGGAAAGACCATGGTCTCGAAAGTTAAAGACAATGTAATCAGTGGTGAGAAAAGAGGTGAGGCCGTCAATAAATGCTTTGTAATTATCAGAGTAATCTCCAAATCCGTGTGCAAGAATAAAGAGGTGATCCCGGCTTTGCGGAATGTTGTAAATAATATCGGGGCTGTAGCCTAGAATTGGCGCTGCTTCAGGGAGTGTTCCCTTGAAGTTTGCTCCGTCCACCTGTTTTGTTAAAGACGCGAAACTGAGAACTATAAGCGCATATATTTTAATTTTCATGAGTCATGAACCTCCATCCATTCAACCGCCATTTGTCCAAAATTTATACTTCAGTTATATCAAAAATTGATAAAAGTGGCAAATTCCCGGGCTTTTTTTAAATATTGGTTATTTTGTAAATATATACTGCTGGGTGGATGTGGGGGAAAGCAGAGAGTCTGTTGTGATGTATTTTTAAAGACGGTTTTTTGTTGTTATATGAGCTAAAGGTTACATGTAGCGTTACCTTTAGCTCATAAGATGAAATTTTGAAGATTGAAATGTTGTTTTGTTGAAGGTAGATATGTTACGATATGAGTCAAAGGTAACATCAGGCGTAACCTTTTTCAGGATTAAATCCTGTAGCTCATAGGATGAAATATGGAAAAAACAGACCTTCTCGGTATTTTAAGATTAAAATCTTCGGTTTTTACGTTCAAGGAAATTCTTATTGCCTCGGGTGAAACAAAGCCAAATCTTTTGAGAAAGCGGTTGAATTATTTTGTGCAAAGGGCCGAGTTGTACCCTATTCGGCGAGGATTGTATGCAAAAGATAAGGATTATGACCGGCTTGAGCTGGCAACAAAGATTTTTACTCCGTCGTATGTCAGTTTTGAAACCATACTATTAGAAGCAGGTGTGATATTTCAACATTATGATACGATTTTTGTTGCGACGTACCAGACCAGAGAAATTGAGTGCGACCATCGATTGTATTCCTTTAGAAAAATTAAAGATACCATTCTTACCAATAATCTGGGCCTTGAAAATAGGGGGAATTATTGGGCGGCCACAAAAGAACGCGCATTTTTGGACATTCTTTACCTCAATAAGGATTATTATTTTGATAACCTACATCCTCTTGATTTAAGTAAGATACGTGCCCTGTTGCCTATTTATAACAACAAACGGATGGTTCATAGGGTAGATAGATATTTTAAAGATTTTTTTAAATCAATAGGATAGGGCATGACATTAGAAATTGCTGCACATCGTAGTATGCTGATTCATATTTTAAAAGACATTTATGCTGATATGGCGCTAGGACCATTTTTGGGGTTCAAAGGTGGAACGGCAGCTTATTTATTTTACGATTTAGGCCGGTTTTCTGTAGATTTGGATTTTGATTTATTGGATGCAAGCGATGAGGATGTGGTTTTTGAGAAATTAAAAAAGATTTTGGAGGCCTATGGTACCGTGGTTGAGGCTCGTAAAAAAAGATTCAGTTTTTTTTATCTGCTTGCATACCATGATAAGGTTCAGAATGCATACAATATCAAGATAGATGTTAACCGAAGGGATTTTGGATCAAAATACGAGGTGAAGTCGTATCTTGGCATATCAATGAAAGTAATGGTTCGTGAGGATATGGCTGCTCATAAGCTGGTCGCCATGTTTGAACGTATTGGTAAGACCAATCGTGATGTTTTTGATGTATGGTTTTTTTTAAAAAATAACTGGCCAATTAACGAAAGAATTATTGAAAAAAGAACGGGCCTGTTAATGCAACAATTTCTGCAGAAATGTATTGATGAGCTTGAGGGAATGAGCAATCGCGGTATCTTGTCTGGGCTGGGCGAATTGCTGGATGTAAAACAAAAAACGTGGGTAAAAGAGAAGTTGCGAAGTGAGACTATTTTCTTGCTAAAATTAAGGCTAGAAGCGCTGAAAATTTGATATGTTCTGCCCTTTGATGATAACCCATTTTTATGCCTGAATTTCAAACAATTTGAGCGTATTGATCATGGTTTTTACGTCGTCAACATCCGGGACGCATAGGTAAGCGCGGTCCTCCGCTTGCATACTCTGTGCCACGCTTTTAAGGCGCAGAGCGAGGGCCTCTGTATAAAAGGTGTTCTCATTTACAGAATTTAATTCTGAGAGGGCCTCTGGTTTTAGATCTGTTAGAACAAATGAGGATTGCTGCTCGATCCTGTGAGCCCACGTGGTAACGATAAGTCTCCAACTTTTGCACAGAGATTCTTGCACCTCGTAAGATGGTTCTGCGAGTGCAGCAGTCATCATTTTGCTAAACAATTTAAGGACGGCATAAAAGCGCTGGACTGAGTCAGATATTTCTTTTAACGTAGAGTTTTTAATAAGGCCCTTTGTTTTTAAGGAATTTTCTTTGAGCGTTTTTTGTAAGAAAGCAATGGAGTTTTTGAGGGAATTGTAGCTTTTGCTATCGCATTTATTGCTTTTATCTAAAACTTTTTTCGTTTCCTGCGCATAGTTTTGGATAGGGGTAAGTAGCATATGAAAGTATGCAAGATCGGGAGTGAATAATAGATTCTCTTCCTTATTGAGCTCTTTTTTGAAGAAAAACTGGGGGCGTGTAATGAGAAGGTTGCTGATCAATATGTCCATGGTGGAGAGAGGAGCCGCAAGCAGGTTTTTTTTTGTAAAGCCTATTGTCTCTGTTGGGATTACTGGGGCGTTTTTTTTCCAGGCGCTTTCTAATTTTGCAAAACGATTAGCTATATCTGTAATGGGTTCAGAAAAAGCCTTTTTGCTAGTCTCACTAAAACAATGGCATGCAGTGCAATTGTTGGGAGAGATGTTTAATGCTACAAATAGGCTGAGGGTTAATAATCTTAGTTTATTCATGGGAAAATCCTTTCTTAAATTGGAGTGCTTTTGGACAAGCATAGCATTAACTTCATGAAAGTCATGCAGTCTTTAGGGTTGATAGGGGATTACCTTTTGGCAGGTTGTCCTAAAAAGAATAAGATCGTTTGGACTAGATGTTCTGTTGCATTTATATTTTCTATTGCTTTTTCAATTATGCCGTTCTTATTGACGATAAGGGTCACATAGCCCTCATCAAGCCCGGTTGAAACATTGTATTTATGATATACAGTCCGTTCGTAATCGCTAAGAAGTATGAACGGAACCTGAAGCCGTTGCCTAAGGGTGTGGAGCTGGTCAACGGTGTACTTGCTCACGCATAATACCTCAACTTCTTGGCCGTCGAGCCAATTGTAGATATCTGAAAAATAGGCCAAGTGCTTAATGTGTTCTTGCCCTACTTCTTCTAACAAAAAGGAAAGAACGAATTTTTCCCCCACAGTATCGATAAGGTCATGTGCGATGGCCATATCGTCAGGCAGGCAAAACGGAAGAATCGGGGAGGAAGTTAAGTTGGATGGAAATGATTTTGGCTCTGGGGTGTTTAATGGTTTTGAAAGCCGTTCAACTTGGTTTGTTTTAGGACAGGAAATTACCTGGTTTTTTATAAAAAATAGTAGTATTTCTGCAATGTGGTATTCACTGTGTGGAGTGACTATTACCTTTTTTACCACTCCTTCAGGGCTTATTATAAACGTTGCTCGATCATAATAGGGGTTTATAAGTTGCTCAGACACTGTATAATCGCAGTCGCTCAGCAACATAAAGGGAAGGGCAAGAAGTTTCTTTATGCGATTTAATTCCTTGACGGGTTCGTAGCTTATGCAAATTACATCTATATTGTGGCGGACGAATGGGGTGTATGCTTCTGCCAAATAGGCCATATCTATTCTGTTTTCTGTAAAGTCTGGTAAAAAGCAGACCACAAGCCATTTGCCGTCGAATTCATTCAGGGAGTGTTTTGCGTTTTTTTCATCGGGAAGTTCAAAGTGAGGCAGTTGTTTTTCGTGCCATGCATAGGCGCAAGGTTGGCATGATGTATACGCTAGCGCAAAAAACGTAGCGCATCCAACGTAGGTTAAGAATTTCACGTAGCCATCTCCTCGTTTAATTCCTTGAATTTGTACGTTACATCAAATATTTTGGGCTCTCTTTTAAATGCAAGCCCAAGTAGCACTATAGGTTTTCCCTTTCCTAAAAATGGCTCATAATAGCGCCGCTCCTCAATCTGTTCAAGTGCAATTTCCGCCGATGCATTTAGCTTGATTTCAACAACATATAAAACGTTGGGCAAGTCTAGCAGTAAATCAATTCGTCCGTGACTGATGGAATATTCTGATTGAGCTTTTATGCCCGCAGCTCCACATGTTACTTGCAAAAGTGCATGATAAAATTTCTCTTCTTTTACGTGTAGTTGGTAGGGAACATTAACAAAAAGCCTTTTTATTATAGCAACTGCTTCAGGGATGGCTCTTTGGTTAAGGGTAGGTCCCAATTGCATGGAAAGCTTTTCTGCATCGGTAAAAGCAAGCTGCGCAATAATACTGAGCAGATGCTTTTGCAAGGCATATCTCACCTCATTGTTGGGATAACCTAATTTGTATAAGTTTTTCTCGCGATCATATGAAGTAATAGTAAGATATCCTGTTTGAAACATGAGGGCTGGAAGGGGTGTTGCTCCTACGTCAAATATCCCCAACGAGTCCTCGGAGATTTCAATCGCCTCTGGGTCAAAAATACGGAATTCATCTTTCCGATACTCCTTTTTTAACTCATCAACAAGGAAATGCGGAGTTCCGCTTTGAAACCAAAAATTTTTAAACGTTTGGGCTTCAAGTGCATGCATTAAGGAGAAGGGATTATATACCGACAACCCACTATTTGAAAAACGGTATCCATTATACCAGCCTTTGATTTCTGTTTTCAAAGCATCTGTTGTAACCAAGTTTGCGGTGGCCCACTTTTGTATGTGCTTTGTAAAATAGGTCTCCACCTCATCATCAGTGTAACCACAAATTCCAGCAAACTTCTCATTAAGCGTTATAATGCGTAGATTGTTTATGCCAGAAAAAAGTCCTGCTCTTGCAAAGGAACTTACTCCGGTTATAAAAACAAAATCGATAAAGGCCCCCAGCCCCTTTATGGTTGCAAAAAAACGACGCAAAACTTCACACATAGCCTTGGCTTTTTGACTGTTCGTAATAGCTTGTAAAATAGGATTGGCATATTCATCGATTAAAATAGCCACGTGTCCAAAACGGTTGTAGAGCGCCTTGACAACGCTGCGTAGGGCGAGCTCTGGGCTGTTCATCTCTATTTCTACAGAAAGCGAGTAGTCCACAGTTATTTCTTCAAGAGCGCAACAGATTCCCTTTTTAAATGACTCAGGACTATCAATACCGAGAGTAGATAAATCAAGTTCGATGACCCCGTGTTTTTCCCAACGATAATCGCTAGTCGCAATCCATAAGCCCTCAAAAAGTTCCCTGTTTCCCGTTAAGATTTCTTTAAGCGTTGAGACCAAAAGGGATTTTCCGAACCTACGAGGGCGAGAAAGAAAATAACATCGCCCACCCGAAAGCATGTCATAGGCGTATTTCGTTTTATCAACGTATAGGTAGTGTGATTTACGTAGATTGCTGAATGTGCTGAGATCAAGAGGCAGTTTGCGTAACACAGTATTCCTTCATAGGTAACGCACATTTTATCCTCACAATTGTAAAACAAATTTTGAGCCTTTGTCACGAAAACTCTGGCCCGCCAAAAATCTTCCTTATTAACGTATAATTATTGCATAAAAGCTTTTTTAGAAAGAGCAGGCGGATTGCTGGCAGGCTTGGTGTATCTGTTTACTCTACTGGACTGTATGAAAAGCGATATTTGGAAATTGGGCCAAAGGCAGGAGGAGAAATTGTGGAAAAATTTATCTCTAATATGTTCGCATTGCATGGTGAAGAGGGCCAGATTTGGCTTGATCGTGTTCCAGAAACAATCGAATTTTTGGTAAAAAAGTGGCAATTGTCTGCATTGAAGCCATTTTCTAATCTTACGTATCATTATGTACTTGCGGGCATGCGTGCGGATGGACGTGGTGCTAAACCTATAGTTCTCAAGCTCGGTTTTGATCGAACGGTTTTACAACAAGAAGTGTCAGCACTGCGGGCGTTTGGAGGGGGCGGATGCGCTAAACTTCTTGCTTATGATGATGTGTATGGAGCTCTGCTTATTGAGCGAGTAGTGCCAGGTATAGCGCTGAGTACCTATTTCCCTGCTCGTGATGAAGAGGCAGTACAGATTGCATGTGGTGTTATGAGTAAATTGCATAGTGTAGAGTCTATTGATCTCACACTCTTTCCAAAAGTTGAGTCATGGCTTTTGACGCTTGATAAGCCGTGGGATATCCCGGTAAGATATCTTGAAAAGGCACGTGTATTGCGGGACTCACTCCTTGCAACAGCAGCGGCTCCAGTTTTGCTCCATGGTGACTTGCATCATGACAACATTCTTTTAAACTCTTCTGTCCTAGGTGATGAGTGGTGGGCGATCGACCCTAAGGGGGTGGTAGGTGAACCAGCATATGAGGTGGGTGCGTTTCTGCGGAATCCCGACACTCTTTTAAGTAAGCACTCGGATATAAAGCAGATTATAAAAGTACGTATAGCGTTGTTTGCTTCTCAGATGAATCTTGATCTCATACGTATCCGGGATTGGGGCTTTGTACAGTTGGTTATGTGTGCCTGTTGGGCGGTTGAAGATGGCGGGAGCCCGGGTGAGTGGCTGGTGATTGCGGATGGTTTTGATAAGACGTAAGAGTTATGTTTATCTATCCAGAGACAACACTAATAGGTTGCCTCTGGATAGATTGCTAGTTATTTTTTTGCTTCCAACATCATTTTTTTGCATACTTCTGTGCACTCTTTACAGGTAGCGATGCATTCTTTACATGTGGTTGTGCATTGGTCGCATATTTTGGTACATTTTTCACATGCATTGTTACAGCTTTTGCATGATTTTGAGCATTCTTTACACTCATCTGTGCAATTTATACAAGCATGCGTACAATCGACACATTTCCCGGAACATTTTTCACATTCTTTGGTGCATTTTTTACAGGCTTCTGTGCATTCCTTCATTGCCTTATTGTTGTCATGGCAATCATGACAATCATATGCAAAAAGAGAAATTGGCAGCAAGGAACCGAGTAGCATCAGTGTGCAATAAAATTTCATAAAAATTCCTTAAAAATAATAAAGTCTGACCATGGTTTATGCTGGACGTAGGCTAGTGTGTGCTCTAAAGTTTGTCAACAGAGGGATAAAATTATTAGCGGAAAATAGAAAGAGGGTGAGGAAGACGAAGTAGGTTATAAAATTTTTTTAAATTGTGGTATTGTAGACGTCTGAGAATCTGTTCTATATACGGGGAGTTAGGTATGAATTTTTTTAAAATTATACAGGGTGCAGTGCTGTTTCTTGCCGCAATAGCACTGGAAGGGAAAGCAGAACAGAGTTCCTTCTGTCCTCTTTTTGAATCTTACCCAGCTCTTGCATTATCAATTCCTCATCGTTGCCTTGGAAATCTGCCAACACCTATTCATAAACTTGAAAAACTAGGGACTTTGCTTGGTGCATCAAATCTTTATATTAAACGGGATGATCTTTCGGGGAATCCTTTTGTAGGGAATTTTAGTGGTAATAAAGTTAGAAAGCTAGAATTTCTTCTTGCGGATGCAATTGCCAAAGGTCATCGTGGTGTTTTTACTCGGGGTTATGCGGGTTCAAACCATGTGTGTGCCACTTCGTTATATGCAAAAGTGTGTGGACTGGATTGCGTATGCTTATTGGGGTTGCAACGGATTACATCGTATTTACGTCGTAATCTAAAGCTTGATTATTATTGGGGAGCAGAACAGCACTTCTTTGCTGATTATGAAGATGAAAAGCTTCGTAATGAAGAAATTGCGCGGATTGATGATCTTTACTACTACAAGACAGGAACTCGGCTTTATAAAATTACGTCTGGTGGTTCTGATGTTGTCGGAACGCTTGGTTTTGTTAACGCTGCCTTTGAACTTAAGCAACAGGTAGATGCAGGGTTGTTGCCTGAGCCTGATTATATCTATGTAACCATGGGAAGCTGTGGGACTGCGGCAGGTCTTATGTTAGGACTTCGTGCCGTAGGTCTTAAATCCGTTCTTGTGCCAATATGCATTGAACCTGAAGAAAATCCAACGCATGCGGCTAAACTCATAATGCTTGCAACAGGGGCTAATGATAATCTTATAAAAGCAGATCCAACGTTCCCTAAAATTGCATTAATGGAACAGGATTTTGCAGTCTCCTTTGATTTTGTTGGTGATGGGTATGCGGCTATTTCTCCGCAAGCATATGATGCTATTAAGTTATTATGGGAAACGGAAGGTATTAAACTAGATGGGACCTATACGGGGAAAACGTTTGCCGCACTTTTGCATGCTGTAGAAACAGATGACATGAAAGACAAAGTGATTCTCTTCTGGAATTCTTTCTGCTCCGGCTCTTTTGACGATATAGTTAGCAAAATTCCGTATACTGCACTGCCAAAGGAGTTTCATTTCTTTTATGAGATGCCATTAGAAGAGGGCGATCAAGGCGTTTAGAGATTTTGTATCAAATGGGGCGGTTGATGCTGCATAGGCACTAGCATAAAGAGGATAGGAATGGATTTGCTCATGAATCGAATAGTTCTGTGCAGAAAATCTTATTCCGTACGGAGATTCTGGGTGGCTTTCTAAAAATAGATGCATGCTTTTTAGGGTGCTGCCTAATCCGCCTTTAACCTCAATGGGGATTATGTGATTATCTTTTTGGATCACATAATCAATTTCAGCTTCACTGCCCTTGGTGTTTCGACGCCAATAATATAAGCCAGATCTTTGCACGGGGTTTGAGTATGCAAGTAGCTCTTGCCCTAGAAAAGCTTCGATTAATGCTCCTTTGTTAACAAATTCTTTCTGAGGTTGCAACAACCATGGCTTTAGGTCTAGGCCTAAAATGGTCTGAGCTAGGGCACAATCTAAGAAAATAACTTTAAAATCACTGGGGTCAACTTCGGCTCCCAATGGAATTCCATTACTGGCGCTCTTTAAAGCGGTGTGAGCAATGCCTGCAGTTGTGAGTAGGTCTAAGCAGGGCGCTAGTTCTCGTTTACGATAGTCGCCTTCAATGGAGCTGTATTTAAACTTTGTTCCTAATTGACGAGGGATAGCATTGAAAAGCGCTTCAAGGTATTTGATTTGGAATTTTTGTGCATATTTTTCAAAGTCTTGGCGGTAGGTGTCAATTAATGCATGGTGAACTTCAAAACAGAAGGTTGCATTTTGCGTCTCTTGCCAACGATGAACGGCTTCGGGCATGCCTCCAATTGCAAGGTATTCACCTAAGAGTGTAAGTATTTTTTGATGGACAGGTTCACTTATGGGTGCTTGTGCGGACGTGGATATTATCATTTGTGCAAGTAAGGGCTTGCCAATGGCGCATAAAAATTCAAGGAATGACATAGGATAGACGTACAGGGAAGAGACTCGACCAACCGGGATGCCAATCATTTGCGTTGTAAAATCAATCAGGGATCCTGCAGCAATAACATGTTGCTTTGGAAGTTTTTCGTAAAAATAGCGCAAGGCTGTTAATGCTTTTGGAGCTTCTTGAATCTCATCAAAAAAAA
This sequence comes from uncultured Candidatus Babeliaceae bacterium, assembly GCA_964426225.1. Classification (GTDB taxonomy): domain Bacteria; phylum Babelota; class Babeliae; order Babelales; family Babelaceae; genus UBA12395. The sequence goes on from CAYRPI010000009.1 coordinate 13,961, forward strand.
GGAGGCTTTTTCTTGGTTCAATGGTTTTGTCGGTGATATAGGATATGTCTCGAATAATGCGTGAAGGATCAAGGTCGGCATCGAAAAGGTCTTTGAATTTAGGCTCTGACTCAAAGTTGATCTCGATGAAAGTGTCGAAGGACTTTCCTAAGTTTTGAGCCGCGTAGGTTTTGCCTACTTGTCGGGCTCCGCGTAATAGGAGAGGTTTGCGGTAGGGATGGTCTTTCCATTCTGTTAGATAAGAGTCTATTATTCGTTTCATGCTTTCTCCTATTTGGATTAAATCCTGTTTTGTTCATGGTTAAAAAAGACGGTTGTTTTACGTGTTGCATGGTCAAAAAAGACGGATGCTTTTTTAATCTATGGTTTAAAAGTACGCTTGGTGGGGTTGGGAAGTCAAGGGAACGGTGAAGATAAAAAGAGATGTTGATGTTAAGGGGTTTGAAAAATGAGAGGGATGTAGATTATTGGAAGATTAATTGACTAATGATATCACATTTGATATCATTTTATTGAATTATGTCGTATCTAAGGATAGACAATACATTCAGGATAGGTTGTGAGTAGTAGAGACAAGTTAATTCAAAGGATTCTGTCGGGAGCCAAAAATGTTTCTTTTGATGAGGTTGAGAGTCTTTTATTATGGCTTGGCTTTAATGTAAAGGTGAGTGGGTCGCATCACGTGTTTCGCAAACTAAGTGGATGTTGCACCGTTTCTATTAAAAAGCGTTCACAGTTACTTGCTTATCAAATAGATGATTTACGGGAGGTTTTAATAAAACATGGTTATGAAGAAAAATAAGAGTTTAAAATATTACCTTAATCTTCCTTGGAGTTATACAGTTATTACGGCTAAGGAGAACGGAGAAACGTTTTTTATTGTCAGAGTAAATGAATTGCCAGGTGTTTGCACGGATGCGCCAACCATCCAAGAAGCAATGCTTTCCATTAAGGAGGCAATGCAGGGTGCATTTGAACTTTACTTGGAGAATGGCGAAGTAATTCCTGAGCCTGTCGATCCAGAGGCCTATAAAGGGCGTATTGCCTACCGCACAACAAGCCAGAGACATGCACGTTTAGCGCAAGAAGCTCTGATTGAGAATGTTTCGTTAAGTGCAGTCATTGATAAGTGTATCGACAAGCAGCTTAAATAATATTCCTTCTACTATCTATCGTAAGATCTAAACCAGCTTCTTGTGCGAATGAGAGAGCTTAAATTAGATATTTTTCTCGTATAGATGGGGATTCTTTATTTTCAAAAGAGCCATCATGACGGCCGAGGAAATTTGGTCAGATCGTGTAAGTGCTCCATCTGAAAGAATAGAGATAAGTCCATCTACTGCGTTAGGGTTCATGTAGGGAGGATAAACTAGTTTGATAGCGTCAACCATGGTATGTCCTTTGCGCATTTCCTCCACAACACGCGGTGGGAGGATGAAGCTTGCTGACCGGCCATAGGAGGTCAGTGTGTTGGCATAAGAAATGGCTGCCCAGGTGAAGGCGATAAGTTCGTTGTCATGATCTGCAACGCCGGATTCAATAGCAACATAAAAACGTGGTTCAGGTTCTAAGGCTGCAGTATCCATGAGGTACCTGAGGCGGAGATATGCGCATTGCCTAGTTTCTTGCTCGGTGCGAGGTTGATCGGGGATTTTCCCATTCCACACCGCGTTTTTGATGGTGAGGTCTGCGGGGATTGGTTTACTTAGGAAATTGAATTCTTCAGCAGGGAACAGTTTTGCAAAGGCTGCACGGGCACCTTCGATTTTTGCGGAATTTTTTGAGGCAATAAGTATGGTTTTCATGCGAGTGTTTTCTTTATCGCTTAGTTTGTTCCTTCAAGCTTTTTTTTTATAGATTAACATCGAGTTTACCCGGAGGCAAGCTCAATTGTTCTTGTTAAATAGGCGATAGCCAGAACTTGTTAAAAGTTGTATTTACTGTATCTTGGCACATGATCGTCTGATCAAGAATATACTACATTACCCATAAGAGAAGGGGGTTGTTAATTATGAAATTCTTATTGCGTCTATTACTCACTGTCATTGCTGTTACTTCCGCATCCAGTTATCTTGGTGCAATGAATGGTGAAGATCCGCTGGGTGGAAAAATAAAAATGGTTCGGTATGATCTACTTCAGATTGCGGAAAACAAGCGGGAAGCTGTATATACGGCGGTGCAGAGCGGGCAACCTCTTGCTCTTCAACTCGCTGTTGACCAGTGCCCTGATTTTTTGAAGTCCGATTTTGATAAACACAACCTACAATGGGACAGTACCCCGCTTGGGTTCGCGGCTTACAGTTTTGCCGAGCAAATTCTTAATCCAAGTTCTGTTGCCTTGAATGATGCTGCAGATTGGGGGGGTGTGATCAAGAAATTGGTTGCTCTGGGTGCGAATATAAATGCAACAGATAAATTTGGGAGAACGCCACTGTGTGTGCTACTAAAGACACTAAACTTAGACCCTAAAGGTGGGATAAAAGCGATTGATTCGGAAGTTAAAAAACTTATATATTATTTCATCAATAATGGCGCTGATATTAGTAAGAAAGCATGCGGTCAATGGGCAGCACTTCTTCTCAAAATTGTGCGTTCGGATGAAAAATTTCTCAATAAAATGATGCTCAACGCTTCTATGGATCCTGAAAAATATACACCTGTTTTTGAACTGTGGATTAAGAAGGATTTAATATCTTTGAGCGCCGTTTCTTCATTATTGCGTTCGATTGATCAGAAGGCCTGTGAGAAAAAAAATGCTAAAAATCTGTCTAAGTTCCCGTACTATCCGGCCTACCTGGTGTTGAAAAAGAACACCCTTGAAGCGGGCATGGGAAAATATGCAAAAATGCCAGTGTATGGGCAGTCAGAAGGCAAAAAGCCGGTGGGAACTCTCCTTGGTCCTCTGTTGCAGAAACAATTTGAAAAACAAAAAATAGGTTCTAAACAGTTGTCAGAATTAAACCCTGTGTTTAATTTCGAGCCTCGGATTGAAGAAGAGCTATCAGAGGACAAGCTGTAGGTTTTCAATCCAATTTGGTAAACTTAGGGGGTGAGTTTTTCATAGAGGATAAAATATGGGTGATGCCGTTATAAGCGTAGAGCAACTACGCAAGTCATTTTTGATTCCGCACAAGCAGATGGGATTGGTCGGCCGTGCAAAGTCGTTTTTTGCACCACATTATTCTGAAAAGGTTGCGGTTGATGACCTCTCCTTTCATGTGGATCGTGGCGAGTGTCTTGCCTTTATTGGCCCGAATGGTGCAGGTAAATCTACTACTATTAAAATAGTAACCGGGATTTTGCACAAAACATCGGGAGCTGTTGCGGTGTTGGGATTAGATCCGGTTAAAGATCGGATGAGGCTTGCATTCAAAATTGGCAGTGTATTTGGTCAGAAATCACAGCTCTGGTACCATCTTCCACCTCTTGACACCTTCACTTTGCTTTCGCATATCTATGAATTAAAGGCGGTGGACTTTAATGCCCGACTTGATTTTTTGGTAAAGAAATTTGAGATAGAGCATCTCATTAGAACTCCGGTGCGTAAACTTTCGCTGGGTGAACGCATGCGGTGTGAACTGGTAGGTTCTCTTTTGCATCGGCCAGAAATTCTTTTCTTGGATGAGCCTACTATCGGTCTTGATGTGATTGCAAAGCAACAGATGCGCGATCTGCTTGAGTACTTGAATAGGGAAGAGGGGGTAACAATTTTATTAACCTCCCATGACGTGGGGGATATTGAGCGACTTGCGCGCCGTACCGTTATTATTAATCACGGTAAGATTGTCTTTGATGATGAGACAGAGAAATTGAAGGGAGCTATATCCGCTACAAAAGTTATTGATCTGGTGCTTGAAGAGACGACTGATACGTTTTCTTTCCCCTCCGGTACTATTTTAGAAAAAACCCCGCATTCTATTAAAATTCAGATTGATTCATCCGCCCAATCCATGGAGCAGTTGCTGGCCTATGCCCTTGGACATTTCACATTGGTGGATATCACTATTCACGATATTCCATTAGAGCAGATTATATCAAAAATCTATCGGGATAAAATTGTATGAACATGCGCATGCAACGGTTGAATTCCGCGTTCCAGAAATATGCGGCGATTGCAAAGATCAGCTTTATAAACAAGCTTGCCTATCCCATTGATATAGTAGTTGAGATCCTCTTTCTTCTGTTTATATTTTCAATTCTCTTTTTTCTTTATCGAGCAACGGCTACTGTGGCTCCAACTAGTCCTATCGAAAAACTATCGCTTGCCCAGACCTTGTGGATTGCCTTTTTTGCGAACATAGTTACGGGAGATAGGGCGAAAGGCACTGCCCGCGCATTGAATGATGATATTCTTTCAGGGCAGATTGCGTATCAACTTAATCGCCCCTACTCCTATATTATCTTTCATTTTGCTCAATTTGTCGGGATGAAGCTTCCCTCTATTATATTTGGAGGTTCTGTAACGGGACTTTTTTTATATAGTTTGGTGGGATTACCGGTTCTTTCAGTAGTAGGATGTGTATTAGGTGCAATAATGGTCTGTATCGGAATTGTTATCACCTTTTTGATTCAATTTTGTATAGGTCTGTGCGCATTCTGGATTGGTAATGTAGATCCGTTGCGCTGGATCTATATGCAGTTAGTGGGTGTGGTTGGCGGCGCGGCCGTTCCTCTTGCTTTTTTCCCTGAGGTGATAAGAAAAGTGTTGCTGTTATTGCCCTTCTCCAACATTGTGTATGGTGCAGCGAGAATTATTGTGGGGTGCGGGCAGTCCGATGTTTTCTTCTATCTGGGGCTGCAGATTTTTTGGCTGATTATGATGGTGATAATAACACGATTGATTTTTAGAGCAGGAGTGAAAAATGTGGTTATCTGCGGTGGCTAAATATGCGCGTTTGACGTGGCTTATTTTTCGTGCGAATCTTGCTTCTGCGCTCTCATTCCCCTTTAGTTTTATTCTCTATTTTTTTGGAATCATGATCTATTTTGGTGGGCAATTTTTCCTCTGGATTGTGTTTTTTAACCAGTTTCCGATGGTGGGTGGGTGGACCTCAAAAGATATGATTTTGGTCTATTCTCTCTACACATTTAGCCTAGCGGTTTTGGATGTTTTTGCAGGTGGTGTATCGGATCTTGCAAAAATTATTAATGTGGGAGATCTGGATTATTACTTAACTCTACCTAAGCCTGTTTTATGGCATGTATCCGTGAGTAAAGCAGATGTAGCATCTGCAGGGACCCTGGTGTTGAGTGTGGGGTTCTATCTTTTTTCCGGTCCATTTGATATAACGCGTACGCTTCTTTTTTTACTGGCATCTGGTTTTTCTATTGTCTTGTTGTTTAATTTCTTTGTGCTGGCACAGTCTGTTGCATTTTTTATTGGCGGTTTTGAGCAGGGAGCAAGTGCGCTTAGACATTTAATAGCAACCGTTAGTCCGTATCCGTTTGGTGTTTTTGCGGGTCCTTTTAAGTACCTTTTAATGACGTTTGTCCCCTCCTTTTTTATCGTTACCCTGCCGGCGCGTTTGGTGGATGGCTTTTCGGTTGAAACGCTGTTGAATTTGATTGCAGCATGCGTGGTTTCGTCGTTTATTGCATATGTTGTTTTTACTAAGGGTCTAAAACGATATGAGTCCGGAAATCTGGTTAGTGTGAAGATGTAAGGAGCAGAAGTATGAAAAAATTATTGGTTTTTATGGGTGGTCTTTTGTTAGCGGCGTTCACGCCTTCTCTGGAAGCGAGTCAGTATGCCACTAAAAAGTCCTATAATAATAATCACCATCTGTCGCAACTGTACCGGACTGGCAGCAAAAAGATTCGTCAGTTATCCAAAATTCAATCCCAAAACGTCTTCACGCGAAAACAGTTTTTCTCCAACCCCTTCTCGGTGCCTGAAAAGAAGGCGCACTATTGCTGGAAATCCACCGGGGGAGCGAGCGTGAGGACTCATGAAGAGGGGGTGGTGCAGGCCTGCTCGTCACGGGCGTGGTTTGAGAGCCCGATTGTTACGTTTTTGGTTTTCTATCTGCTGTTGATAAAAAATATGTCTGCTTACCCCAATGATTCCGCACAATTGAAGGATGAAAAATTCAGGGCTATGTATAAAATGATCTCTACGAGTTTTTATAGGGAAGGAGCAGAGGAAGAAGTGAATGGGCCGATTAATTCGCTTAAAAAGCCTTTCGATGGCTGGAAATTGTCTGATCATATTGGACCACGCTATGTTGTTACATCCTGCCTTTACCCCACTGTAACCGGACCGTTCAATCCAAAGGCGCCTGCATTTTCGCACTGTTTATCTTTTGATGGAGCGGGTCCGCTAGGTGATCTTACGGCCCAGTATGATACTGCACTTGAAGATTATTTAGATGCGGAAAAGGTGTGTGATACAACTCATGTTATAGCTTCTGAAGCTACGAAGCTGACTGCAGCGCTTCTAAACCCCGTCCAGCTACAAAATGATCCTGTCCTTCTACAAAAAAATAATGGTACATTCTGCTCGATTCATAACCTTAATCTAGATGTGCTTCCAGGGTATCATACGGATGTGACACTCGCGCCGTCCTCTGCCGAATCAAAAGGTTGCACGGTCCATGTTTCAGATATTAGTTATACGTCCCTACTTCCAACCTTTATGAAAGCCTTCAGGGATCTCTGCACAAAACTTAGGCTTAAAACAAAATTGCATGTGTGGCTTGTGGATGAGGAAGTGTGTGATCCTTCATTGCGTATGGGGGTTGCCACAGTTCGTCTTGATAGTCGTTCACATTCAGGTGTTCGGCAGGAGCATGGCTTATGGGTTCCCTATTCTTTTCTTCAAAAATTTTCTGATGGTAAACAGATAGCTGCAATGGGCGATATTTTGTACGGCGAAAAGCAGCGGGAATGGAGGGGCGCTGAAAAATCCAGCCAGCTCAACCTTTATAGTGGCAATAATTTACAGCTTGAACGAGGTATAAGTACCGCTTTGACGAGTGATGAAGGGTTGTGTTATGCGGGTTATCTCAAAGATATTTTTCTTAAAGGTTTGGCGCGGCAAGAATTGATGCATTTTCTCACAGATTTTCGGCTTACTAGGGATAATATAGTGAAAGTACTTGAGGGTGCTTCAAACATTCCTCTTACCTTAGCCTATAAGAAGCAGCAAAACATGGTGCATAACGTGTTGTTGCAGGCCAAAAAAGAGGGAGTGTTAAAGCGCCTTGAAACCGAGAAAATCGAAGAAATAAAACGCTGGGACGATACGCCAAAGTAATTGTTATAGTTGCTGCAGAACAGAGTTCTTTCGAAACGCTTTCCCCCTTGGGCTCCCTCGATACATTTGCGTCGCATGTTCCATGCTTGCAAACACTCCCAGCCGTCGCCAAGGCTATGGCGGGCACGGCGGGGAGGTAAAAACCTAGTTTCAGAAGAGGTCTAATGAATAAAACGATAGGAGCAGAAGTATGAAAAAATTATTGGTTTTCACGGCCGGTATTTTGTTGGCTTTATCTATGCCTTCGCTGGAAGCGAGTCAGCATAATACCAAAAAAACATATAACCAAAACCACCACCTGTTGCACTCTCAGTGGGCAAAGAATAAACAGAGTTACCCGTTCTTTAAAAAGCAGGTGCAGCAGATAACTGCAGGTAAAGCATTTTCTTCCCACGCAACTCCCTTTGCGGTTGGGGAATGGGCGCCTTCGTTTTGTCTCAAGAACTCAATGCTTACCGTTTTGGTTTTGAGTTTGTTGATCACAAAGCAGGTTAGTGCTCTGGTACCACATCAGCCGGCTTCCTTTCCCCCATGTCCATTAGGTCGTAATGGCTCGTCAGATGCACCTGTCCCATTCGGTGATATGTTATATTTGCCTACCTTCTCGATAGAATATGCTAATCCCTCAATTGGTGATACTCCGCCAAAATTGCAAGAAAAGACGATTGTTAAAAACGGGGGCATGGAAAAGCTAGGCGTGTTAGATCTTCCCCAGCTTGATTTCAGGGGTATGCGAAAACTTGAAAGAACGTTAATTAAAGCTGTTTTGAATAAGGATAACCAAACGTTTACTAAGTTCTTTAAACAGTACAGCGATAGCAATGAAGCGTGGGGCCTTGATAAAAATGAAGGATACCGTCTTTGTAAGGCTATTGTCTGTAATGGAACCGTGGAAATGATTCGAGAGGCTTTTAAGCGCAGGCGGTTTAACCATGATGATCAATGGAAAATCATTTATCGTGCTCGCACAGAAAAATGGGAGAAATGGAGGGATATTCTTTCGAGAGACTTTCATCATGCAGGTAAAGGAACATGGGGTAACGCAGCTGTCCATCATCTCATAGACCTTCCAATCCAAGAGGGGAAAAGCTTGGCATGCTGTTGGTCGAAAAGCGGGATTAGAAAACACTTCGAGCCCAAGGGATGGGACTATTCTCTCTGGAGTTTCTTATCTGCCTTCTTGAATAGCTTAGGAGATAAGATGATTCTTGGGGAGTGCGAGGAGTAATTTGCATGGTATTGTAGACAGGCGCTTTTGACAGAAATTTTACAGTGATTACAAAGGAGAGTGTGGTATGAAAAAATTATTACTTTTTGCGGCAGTGCTACTTGGGGGAACATTGCTTACCTCTCTTGAGGCTGTACGAGGGGATAAGGGCGGTGCATATGCGCGCCAAAATCATTCCACCCATTATTTTAAGCAGATTCGTCAGCTGTCTAAAATGCAGCCTCAACAGGTGCCGTCACGCAAAGCGTTTCTTTTCGATCCCTGTCCAATAACTGAAAAACAGCTGTACCATTTCTGGAAGATGAAAGATTGTGTAGGTGCCAACTCAATAGATTCGACGTACACCAACCAATCATCACAGGGCTCATCAAGACCGTATTTTGGAAACCCTGTAGGATTAAATCCTGCTCCAGGATTAAATCCTGTTCTCACTTTTCTTCTCTGGACCATGCTGCTTACAGATCAGGCTTCTGCATGTGGAAGACTAAAGCCTATGTGTAAATGCATACAAAAGTCTGTGGCTATTGGTACAGGCGGAGTAGGGGTTTTGGGGGCAGGAGCGTTGGCAATATGGCGAGCCCATCCGTTTGTCTTAAAAAAAGTATTAAACCAACAACGTTCCGTAAAAAAAGTAGTTAAAATTCTGGGCTATGACCCTCAATTTAGTGCGTATGCAATTGAGGACGTGAACTTTATAAACCCTTCTCCTCTTTTGAAAAGCGAACTGATAACTAAAATAAGAAAAAATGCCACCGCCATACTAACAGCTCACGGCTTTGGGGACAATAATCTGGCAGGCCACATTCTACGTGAAGGTAATTTTATTAGTGTTGGTGCCAACTTTAGGGATGCAGCAAAGCTCTTGCCTATGGGGCTTCGTTTTACCAATCTGGGACAAGCGCCGGATGCGTCCGTCCTACTTTATGAGTTGGTAAAATGCCACCGATTAGGTGCAAAAAGGATTATAGGTTTTGGTCATTCACGGGGAGGCGCCGCTTTTATAACTTTGTTGCATATGCTTACCTTTCCCGATCGGTACAAAACATATTTCCGCGCTATGGGACTTGAAAATTCTGATGGAACTTTAAAGATGTATGCGATCGAGCAATTGAAACGGATGCTTTATCACCTTATTCTTGCACATCCACTAGTTAGCATCCCTTCAACCCTAAAGCATGTGCACGGTCCTCTACGTTTTCTCACTATTTCTCTTTTAACCGTTGTTGCCGATTACAACCCTTTTGAAAAGACTCAGCTTGCGATGCTGGAAGAGATCTATATGTCAAATCAAGGTCCATTGCCGCCTCTTACCATCTCGCTATGCCCACGTGATGAGGTTGTAGGAACGGTGCATAACAAAGATCTTCAAAAGATTGCGGCAAAATCTAAGGGACGGATTACAGTCAAAATCGAAGGTCGTGGTTGCGGGCACAATTACCTTTATCAGGCAGAGCAGATTCTTGACGAGCTGGCGGTTTAGAGTGGGAAGTCCTAGACTTATCGCTAAAAAGCGTCATAATATCCTGGGATAGGGGGCGCTAGTGCAAGTTATTGAGCAGTTGGAGCCGTTCGACCCCGTATTTTTAGGCTTTCTCAATAAGGGAAATTTGTTATGCAAAAATTGT
>CAYRPI010000010.1:0-19973 GCA_964426225.1 uncultured Candidatus Babeliaceae bacterium
ATTCTGGCATTAATTCATAAAAATATCGCAATGCTGTAATTGCACGCGGGATAATCTGAATTTCATCCAAAAAGAGAAGTGTTTTACCGGGAACAATAGGCTTCTTGGCTATTAAGGATAACTCTCTACACATTCTAGCCGGATCAAGATCTCTCTCAAAAATATTACTAGCCTCAGCTTGCCTTTCCAGATTAATTTCTACAAAATCTGGGTAGGTAGCTCCAAGTTGTCGGACTGAATGTGTTTTTCCAACCTGTCGAGCGCCCCTTATTAGAAGTGGTTTTCGCAGACCATCCTGTTTCCATTGCAATAAAAAATGGTCAATAATACGCTTCATACGGCACCCTTTTTGGTTGAAAAACACCTTTTAAATTATTGCTTTTTGGTTGAAAATGCAAGTAACAGGATAAGATTCTGGAAACGTATAAAAATAAAAAAAATACCCAGAGAAATCCGAGCAACAGAATAAGATCCTGGAGAGACCTAATTAAAGCTCAGAGAAAGCCCAAAATTTAATCCTGTTCAGGACTAGTCCAAGGGGAAGATTTAGGGGAATAGAGTATTTTGAAGAATGCAGGCGGTCAAAGCCTTCTATCATTTTGCAGTCAGCTGCCTTAAAAGATCACGAATTTCAAGCAGAAGCGCTTCTTGTGACTTTTTATCAGAAAGTCTTGTAGCTTTATCGATCTTGTCGGCAACTACTAGGCTAGAAGAGTTATTTTTTGATGCTATTTTTGGAAGAGCTCCCGAGGTTTTTTGTTCATCGCTTTTCTGAGCTAAACCCTGTTCATAGTCTCTACGTGGAGTTAAAAATATCTGGGCAATAAAAAAGAATGGTATTGCAACGAGTATAAAGTTAATAATGGTTTTTACAAAATCTCCAATGTTTAAAGTAACGGCTTCTTGTAAAATTTGAGTCCCCCCTTGGGCCACCACCGCATTTTTTAAGGTAATAGTTAATGATGAAAGATTAATTCCAAACAACATAAGCCCCACAAAAGGGACTAATATATTAGAAATCAACGAGTAAACAATATCCATAAATAAGGCATAAATCGCCAAGTCTAAAATAGACCCATATACAGCGAACGCCTTGAATCTATCTATTAATCGATGAATATTGTCAGAGTTGCCTCTCCATATCTGTCTCATAAATGCCATCCTCTCTTATTAAATACTATCCACATCTTCGTTCTCCCTTAGCATACAAAACGCTTGCTTGCGAAAGCCACCTTCTCAATGGTATCCTATGAATTGAGTAAGACAATAGAAATATACCGCTTCCACAAATACTGTATACCACAAATTAGCAATGAGGATAAAGCGATGATTGCACGTTTGTTGGCACAAATTTTCGGCTCTCAAAATGAACGCGAACTAAAACTTATAGCGCCGATGGTTGTCCGCATTAATCAATTGGAGCACACGGTCACATCTTTGAGTGATGAACAGTTTGCACAAAAGACTCAAGAATTTCGCGCTCAGATAGAAAAAGGGCGCAGTCTAGATGATATTTTACCGGAAGCCTATGCCTTGGTCCGTGAAGCCGCCAGACGTAAACTAGGCGAACGTCACTATGATGTTCAACTTATAGGGGGTATTACCCTGCACAGCGGAAAAATAGCAGAAATGAAGACGGGGGAAGGGAAAACTCTGGTAGCAACCTTACCTCTGTACCTTAATGCCTTAACAGGCAAAGGCGCTCATTTAGTAACCGTTAACGATTATCTTGCGCGACGAGACGCCGAATGGATGAGTCCTATTTATAATTTATTGGGACTTTCGGTAGGCATTTTGCAAAATAGCACCCCAGATAACGAGCGTAAAAACGTTTATCAAAGCGACATTCTATACGCAACAAACAATGAACTTGGATTTGACTATCTACGTGATAACATGAAGTTTCGTCTATCTGACTATGTTCAACGTGCGCTTAATTATGCCATTGTGGATGAAGTTGACTCCATTTTAATCGATGAAGCCAGAACTCCGCTTATTATTTCAGGCTCTACAGACGAAAGTAGCAAGCTTTATACAGAAACCGATACTATCATTAAAACATTAGTTAAAACTATTGACTATGAAGTGGATGAAAAAGACCGCAATGTAAACCTTACCGAAAACGGTATTGATAAAGTGGAAGCAGCATTTAATATAAAAAACCTCTTTGCTGTTGATAGCATTAGACTTTTACACCACGTTAATCAGGCTCTCAAAGCCAATGCCATCTTTAAAAAAGATGTCGATTACATTGTAGTAGAAGACCAAGTACTCATTGTTGATGAGTTTACAGGCCGTGTGCTCTCAGGTCGTCGGTATAGTGATGGTTTACACCAAGCTCTCGAAGCTAAAGAAGGAGTTACAGTACAAGAAGAAAGTCAAACTCTCGCCTCCATAACGCTGCAAAACTACTTTAGACTTTATAAAAAACTTGCAGGTATGACCGGTACGGCCGTAACAGAAGCCGAAGAATTTCATCGCATTTATAAATTGGATGTAGTGACCATTCCTACCAATAAACCCACCATACGTCTTGATAAGTCTGACCTGATTTTCTTAAGTAAAAAAGGTAAATACAAGTCCATCATAACTGACGTTACAGAACGCCATAAAAAAGGACAACCAGTTCTTATTGGTACTATCGCGGTTGAAACCTCCGAATATTTAAGTAGCTTACTCACCGTGCATGGAATACCACACTCTGTCCTTAATGCAAAACAACATGGACGTGAAGCAGATATTGTAGCCCATGCTGGCGAACCGGGAACCGTAACCATTGCCACTAACATGGCGGGGCGTGGAACTGATATTAAATTAACCGAAGATTCTCGCACAGCGGGCGGTCTCTATATTTTAGGTACTGAACGGCATGAAAGTCGTCGTATAGATAACCAGCTTCGCGGACGATCTGGACGTCAGGGCGATCCAGGTGAATCACGCTTTTATATCTCATTAGAAGATGATCTTATTCGTCTTTTTGCCGGCGACACTATCCAACGACGCATGCAGATGGTTGGAATGACAGAAGATGAAGTTATTGAATCAAAGTTTATTTCAAAAACTATTGAGCGTTCACAGGAGATGGTTGAACGTCGTAACTTTGATATTCGAAAAAATGTCCTTGAATATGATGACGTTTTAAATCAACAACGTATTGTTATTTACTCCTATCGGCGTAGCATACTAGAAGGAGAAGCCGAAGTAGCCGCGCTCTTAAGAGATCTTATGTCCGATTGTATTTCTGACATAGTTGCAGTTTATACCGTAAAACGTTCGATATCGTCAGAAGCCTATCACAATATTATTCTAGCCGTTGCACAACTAATAAAGATTAGCCCCGACGAACTACTTAAACAGCCCTTTAGCAAGCATAACAGCGAAGTATTAAAAAAAGATCTCATAGACTTTTTACTCATGCGCTATCAATTATATATGCATTCTGCCTCGGGAACAGGTTCTCCTGAAGATAAAGCTATGCGCGATTCCATGATGAAGAATGCGCAAAAATGGCTCATGCTTGAATCGATAGATCAAGCCTGGAAACAACACATGGTAAACCTTGAAAATCTAAAAGAGGGTATCGGGCTACGCGGCTGGGGAAACAAAAATCCTCTTATTGAATACAAACGTGAAGCGTTTGATATGTTTGCCGACATGATGATATCCATTAGATCAGAAATTGTTCATCACTTCTTCCATCTAGATATTGAACACTTTAATCAAGCAGCCATTGAAGCGCGTAGAATCCGTGAGCTTGAAGAAATTAAACTTACCGGTGTTTCGGATGTTATTGATAGTGGAGCAGATGAAGTATCAACTCTTTCACGTGCTGAGCGCCGTCGCAAGAGAAAATCTTAGTAAATAAAAATAATCGAGGTAACATAAAAAAGAATTATGTTACCTCGATTATTTTTTCTGATTCGTTTATTTATCGCGTCTATTGTTTAGCTAGGTCTCCCAAAGTCAAGCGCTTTTCAGACTCCAAATTTCTCGTTATTTAATGCACTTTGCCTAAACTATCCATTATCGTATTTTGTACAATTTTTACTAAATTGTCCGCAATGCGCTTACTACTTCCTACTGGATCTCTAAGATCAAAATCACCAAGGTTCTGATCAATCTCTTTTCCCATTAAGACCATCGCAACCTTCACTCCCGGAATAATCCCTTGCGCAAGGTCTGAAGCAGAGCCACTCCAATAAATACTTCTGACTACCAGAAGATTGGATACATTTTTAAAGACAAACTGTCCGCCCTCATAAACTCCTGCACCTATGTTTTGAATAATCTTCAACACATCCTGAACAAACATTGGTATTCCAAGGTCCTGGAGAGTTTTTCCAATAAACCTACCCACATCTGTCTTTTCTGCATAATATTTATCACGTAATTGATTCAATGCAATATTCGCCTTCGTAACCTCAAGCTCTCGCTCTATAGACAAAAACGGATTCTCAAAGAACCAAACACGTCGTGCTTCTGCTTCATGTACACGCTTTTCTTGAGCTCTGATCTGTTCAATGGTTGCATTTGACCGAAGCTGAACAATCACACCATCAATATCATTTTTTAACGCCTGTTTTTGACGCTCAAGAACCGCCCCAATATCCGCATTAAGCCTTTCAGTTAATTTATTTGTAAACTCAATTGTAAGCCCAATATTTTTCGGATCAAGCGCTTGAAGAAGTTTCATAGGATCAGTTATATCAAGCTCAACACCTTTAATACGTGCACTTATCCCAGCTTCTTTTGGACCTATAGACGATTCTGTTTCAAATGCCAACCCTCGTGTTGCAGAAACTAAGAACTTAGTTCTTGAATTTATAAGATCTCCAAGTTTGAGCCGTCCATCCAATTCAATGGTAAAACCTTTCTCAAGATGCAGCGTTAATTCAACCGCAGGTCCCCCTGGTCCATCAAAATTCGTAAGCTCAAAAGGCCCAAATACTAGCGGATCCATAATCCCATGCCCAGAGATGCCCATGGTATCAATACTTAGTCCAAAATCAACGGTTTTCCCAAACATACGTATTTTGGCCCCACCACCAATTCCTTTTCTAAATTTGATATCTCCAATAGTCGTTTCACTAGGAACAAGCCTGAAAAACGCTCCATCTAAAACTAATGGAGCCATCTTCCACGTCAAAACGTCCGGGAACGGAGGAAGCCCCATCATGCTCCGAATTGTGTCAGAAAATTTTGCAATAGTGATAGCATCTTTTACTTTCAGATCAATAAAACAGTTGGTAACATCCACCCCAAAACCAAAAGCTGCTTCTACTTGCACCGGATCTGGAGAACCAATAGCCACTTTTCCACTAAGCCCAAAAATTGCAGGAATTAAAATTGCAGCACTTCCAGTCCCTCCCGTTGAAAGAGCTGCAGCAATAGCCTCATAGGTCGTGTACCATTTAAAGCCTAAATCAGCGACTTCAAAATTCTTTATCCCTATAGCACTTACCCCTAGAGGATCCGGCCACTTACCCAACATACTTATATCAAAGCCAAGCCCTGCCATCGTAAAGCCTGCCTCAAGTCCCCATTGTAACGGTGGAATATTGGGTGCTGGTATCATTTCCAAAGAACCAGCAAATGCTAATTTTGGCTCACCTCGCACCAGAAGATAGAGCGTTGCTGCCCTAAACGCAACCGGTGGTATCGCAATTGTAAAATCACCTGCTGACAAGCCAACCTTCAAAGAAGCCGTACGTGGGTTTAGCGGATCAATCTGACCAATTAAAATAGCTCCTGCGCCACGATCGCCTGTTTTTGAAACTAAAGCCTGCAAGGTCTTTAAAATTAAATTCTCTCCAGAACCTGTCAAATCAACTGCTGCTTCCAATGTAACCCCAACATCCGCCCTTAAAGACATATCCCTATAAGAACTAAGCATAAGGCGAGCCTGATTAAGTTTTATAGAATTTATGGCGTCTGTAATAGGATTTTGATCTTTAAATAACTCAGGAAAACTCTGCTGCATCTTCCACCCTTGAGGCAATCCTGCAATAAGTAGAACCCCTAAATCCTGACCAGAAATTTTTGAAACTTTAGCGGTAATTTCACAGACCACGCCAAAGACTTGCGCCTTCCCAGTAACATACACAGACCCTGAAAAACCTTTAGAATCGGTTGATTTCTTAAGGGGGTCCACTTTAATCGTTTCAAATACTTCTCTATCCTTATCCATAGCAGCTTGTGCAGCTTTTTCTTCAGCCACTTCTGCAGCTGTTTTCTCAGGGGATTTTGCAGGCGCTTTTAACGCTGTTGCTTGCTTGGAAAAACCAATATCAGAGCCTACTTTTAAATCATAGATTACAAGATCTTTTAGAGGCTTTAACGCATCCGAGCTCCCAGCAATTTCTGCAAAGGGTTTCCACTCATTAACACCTTGTCCTAAGCTTGTTGTTAATTTAACCTCAGAAATAGCTCCCCACCTTAAACTCAAATTTCCTACCAGTTTTAACCCTAATGAATTTATGGTACCACTAACTACAGCAGACTTAGTCATAGTATCAAGAGTTATTGACCCATCGCCTGTAAATTTTACATCAAAAAGGTCAAATTTCTCACCGGACGCACTTTTTACTTTTCCATTTAATAAAATACCGCTTGTTGGAGGCGCTACAGGAACTCCAGGAGAAAATGGAGACTTTAATACGGACTGTGGCTGACGACTAAAAAACGATAAATATCCTCTCTCGGCACTTGATTGCGTAGATATTTTACCAACCACTAATAACTTCATAAGTCCTTCAAAAACCAGTTTATTAAGCTCACTTTCTTTAAAAGATGGAATAATATCTCCAAGCTGATAACCCTTCAAAGAGGTGGTAAGAGTTAACATGCGCATGGAAGGATTTAAAAGACCATCAAATAGAACCGATTTACCTAAGAATGTGCCGGCCATGTTGATCGCAATTTTTTTATCTCGTCCAAAATCTATTTTAAATTCATCCAATGATACAGGCATGCCTGGAATGAGCTCTAAAATAGATTTTCCACCTTTTCCATCTCCAGCAAAGCGTCCCATAAATGAAAGCCCTGTTTTATTGGTAGCACGGATATAGCCAGACACCTCTAAAGCTCCAATAGGAGAATCTTTTAAGTCAGGAAGAAGGACATCCACCCTACATTGCTTAAGGGCAGCCATAGTAATAATTTCTTGATTTTCTCTATCTAAAAAAACAGAAAAAGTTACGGATTGCCCAAAAATTTTTACTTTAAACTTTAACTGGGGAATTGAAAAACGATCCAACACTAAGTCAACCGATTTGAGCGTTACCTTCGCACCTGGAATAATCTCCTCACTTTCAGATTCTTTATCCAATTTAATGGTAAAGACAATTCTTTTAATAAACTTAAAATCAAAGGCCTGTCCCGGAATTTCAAGCGAAGTTGGTATGGCTACCTCTTTTTCAACGGGTATGACTTGATCAATTTTTGTTTTAAATGACTGAAAATCTTTAGCCAATTCTTGTCCAAAAATCGTATTCTGCCATTCATCGTGAGCCGCTTGATACTTAATCTCTTCTTTTTCACGCTGCTCATTAGCCAATGCTTTATAGTCGTCAACCGTCATTAATTCGAATTTTTTAAGCCCAATAGTTGCACTTTTCCCAAAAAATTTTGCACGCCCCAAATAAGAAAGAACCCCTTCAGAGGTGATAGAAAGATCACCCGATTCAATAACTAACGGCCCTACGGTCAAAAAAGGAGTGTTTTCCGCGGGGAATTTAGCAGATATTGTGGATGACTCTTCATCACGCGTGGCCTTAAATTTTATCGTTCCAAAGAAAGGGAACGATATTAAAATATCTACCTC
The DNA here is from genome assembly GCA_964426225.1 of uncultured Candidatus Babeliaceae bacterium. Taxonomy (GTDB): domain Bacteria; phylum Babelota; class Babeliae; order Babelales; family Babelaceae; genus UBA12395. The sequence goes on from CAYRPI010000010.1 coordinate 7,823, forward strand.
CCCCGTTGTTTTAGGCGATACAACCGTTACCGTTGTTGCTGGTGCAGATTCTTCCGAACTTTCGACAACTACAACCTCCTCTTCAACCGGTGTATCAACCGGACTTCCCCATAGATTTTGCATATAATAAAAAAATACACATCCAGACATTATGGTAAAGAATGTCAAAATGCTTCCAAACCTCTTCATACCAACTCTCCTCACCCATTTTCAATGTCTAGAAATTTCAATATCACTTTCTAAAAATCATCAGAAACCTTTACATGCTGACTTCTCACTAGCTCTCTTGTTTCAGGTTTTACATCTGGCAGCGAATCTGGCCCTCCTATAACAAGAGCAACCAAATCAAGTGCATCCAAAAGTTCATTCAATGCTATTGCTAATACCTCTTCAACTCTTCCAGCCTTGACGAGCATCTCCTGAGTTTTTTCTAGCAAATCGCTTCCCGAGTCCCCTAATACGCTCAGCCCACCAACTTTAGAAATTCCCTCAGCAGCAATCTTTGCCAAATCATCTAAAGAAAGCATAATGCCCCGCTGAAGAATAACATCCTGCGAACCATCGGACAGCGTTTTAATGCTTAAAATCTTTCCAAGGAAATCGTGCACAAAAGGCCTCAAAACCTTCAAAGACTCTCGAATAGAACTTGCAACGCACGTTTTTTTATCTCTACATCCTCTAGCCATGCACTCCGGGTGAGTCCCCTTTCCAAGCTCTTGATTTGAAAAAGAAAGGCACTTAAATTGAGCCGTTAAAGAAGGCAAATCCTTTTTAATAAAACCAATAAAATTACTCCCCGCACGCCCAGAACTCTCTAATAAATCAAAAAGAGGAACTATGCCTTTGCCTATAAAACTAATTTGGGTTGGAAGCACAAATTTAAACGTTTGCGTCTCACGATTTATAAGCGTATCGCCTATAGCCCCTACAAAAAGAGCCATGTCATTAAGAGCCTTTGCCGGATCTTTTGCAAAATCCTGCTCAACAGTAGTAGTGGTCGCTTTAACCGTGACAAAAAACAGTGTACTTAGAAAAATTTTTATTATTATCTTATTCATGGTGACTTAACTCCCTGTATCAGGTGTTATGAGGATCATCCTACGCGCGTCTTTAAGAAGGGCAATAGCATTCTGGAACCCTGCAGCTGCGTCCTTCATCCCAACCTTAAGTTCCGAATCCGGAGCAACCGTCCCCACTATCATCTCTAGAGCCCCTGTTACCTCACGCCCCCCAGCACGATAACCACCCACAAGTGCATCACCAAAGGGTTCTAATAACCTAACAGCATCATCCAAAAAGCCCGTCACACATTCATCAAATCGGACACACGAAGTCTTTTGACAGATAAATTCCATCTGTTGTGTTTTTTCACTGTACACCCTAACCTTCTCGCGCTCCGCTTTGGAACTAATACCAAGGCATTTCATCTTGTTACGTACCTGGCGCAGATGAACTAAATAATTTTCATCCAAGACCTCCCCTAAAATACGATCAAAGTGAATTATCAGATCGGCTAAATCGGCTATATGCGGAAACCGCTCACTAATTTTCGCTCCTGCTAAATCAAATGATTTACTAAAAAGAGTCAAAATTTCACGGGATGAATTTGCAAAAATAACAGAAACAACCTCGCTGCGCCGACGATTTAACAGTCGACGATCCCACTTATGCAACCGATCAATTTCTTTTAATTTTAAACTAATATAGGTCGCTTGATCTTTAAGAGTCATACGCTCCCAATCTTCTTGAGAGACCAGTATTGAGGGAGGAATTGGTTCTTCCTGTGGTTTCTTAGGGACTGCAGGCGCTTGAGCAATGGCCTTAAGAGCTCGCGCCAATTTATTTAAAACCTCATCTGCGCTCATCTGGTTACCAAGGGGCAATGCCGCCCACCCATAACTAGCAACCAAACCCACAAGCAGAACTAAATATCTCATGCTTCCCATATCATCCCCCTTACAAGACTATTTTTCCCCAAACAGTCACGTATTCCTAACCCTTACTACTTCTACCTTACTTTTCTCAACGCTCGTATTGCAAGACTTTTTACAGATATTTTAAAAGTATTCAGATAGAATTTTAAGGCTCGAAAATTTTGAACCATAAAAATTAAGGTGCCTGCATAGAAAACTATGCAGGCACCCCGTATTTTAAGAGCTTTTTAGAAAGAGAGAGCTACTTCTTCAGTTCCTTTTTTTTCTCCCGAAGAAGCCTTCGACACTCCTTCATCTGTTCCAAGTTTATTTTGTACTGTAAAGCGGAGGGGTATTTAAAAACCTTGAGTTTTGAGCAATTCTTTAAAATCGCCCGATAGAATTCGTAAGAAATTTCAGTTCCATCAAAGTCAATTTGCTCAAGATTTTTTAGCAAGCTCACATCAAATTTGCTCCAAACACTCTGCCTAAAATGCAAGTTTGAGCAGTTGTGCAGATAAAGCTTTTTGAGATTAGGACAAGCAATTAAAACATTCAAAAGCCCTTCATCAGTGATAGTGGTACCCGAAAGATTAAGTTCCGTAAGGCCTGCAAGCTTAATCCAATCCAACGTCTTCCATGCAATCTGTGCACTAGTGCAACGAGTTAGATTTAGAGTCTTAAGTTTGGAACACCCGTTTAGGACCTGCTGGAGCACTGGGGTTCCAATTACAACCCCACCAAGAGAAAGTTTAACAAGCTGTGTAAGCTTACTCCAATCGAGTTTCTTGAAAACAAGCTCTTTATTCTTACGGCCACACACATACCCACCATAAACATCACTATATCCATTATTAAAATCATAGATATAGTTTAAATCATAGATATAGTTGAAATCAAGGTAAAGAGTATGAAGATTGGAACAGTTATTAAAGAGGGACTGAAGCACCTTATCGGAAAGATAAGGGATACTGAGGTCAAGATAAACAAGCCTTTTAAGCCCACTCCAATCAAGGGCCTTCAAGGTAAGGTCTTTGCTCTCACAGCCTCGCAGACTTAGGAATTTAAGATTAGAACAACAGTTTTTCACAATAAGCTCAAACCATTTATCCGTAACATTCGTCCAATCGAGATCCAATTTCTCAAGATTAAGGCAGCTATCCACGATGGTCTGAAATAGTTCGTCAGAAACATGAAAAGATCGAAACTGGTTAAAGATCGATTTGTTGGTTTTAACAAATTGAGGCTGACCAAATTTGATAGTCTTTAGTTGAGGGCCTATTGCCTTTACAACCGAAACTGCAAGTTCAGACTGTTTGATAAAAATATCACTAGTACAAGTATTCTTCAAAAACGTAATTAAATGCTCCTGTTCTTTTACAGGAATAAAAACCATCGGCATACGAATCTTAGGAAGCTCTTGTGAGATGCCATAGAAAAGAGAGTTGAAATAAGTGCACACAAGCCTTAAATCAAGCTTTTTCTTATTGGATAAATATTCGGCAATCGCGCTCCAACAATCATCATCCAATTTAGAATCAAGGAGATTGCGATTTGCGACCCTCTTCATTAATGCTTTAGAAACTTCTTTAATCTGTTGTTTGCTTTTTCCAGGATTAAATCCTGTCGCGCTTCCGCCGTTACTCGCCCCAAGCGTGAGGGGGAGCAATAGAAGCGGAATAAGAAATATTTTCTTTATAGTCATGGTCTCACTATTTTCTTTATATAGTTTTATAGTTATTATTTTTCGTTCAGTTTTTGTTCGATTTTTTTTAATCCCTTCTTTTTCTCCCGAAGAAGCCTTCGACACTCCTTCATCTGTTCCAACCTTATTTCATACTGAGAGTTAGGATATTTGAAAACCTTAAGCTTTGGACAGTTAGCCAATAACAACCGATAAAATTCGCAAGTAACTTTGGTGTCATCGCAGTTTATGTCGGTCAGGTTTTTGAGATTGCTCTCGGAAAGCTTGTTAACCCAATCAAGAACATTAAATGTAAGATGGGTGCACTTACGTAAATTAAGAGAACTAAGATTGGTAACATTACTCAAAATCCTCAGTATCTCTTCGTCAGTAATATTGGTAACGCCAAGATCAAGTTCGGAAAGATTTTTGAGTTTGCTACAATCCAAATTGTTCCAATCAGAAGCACCAAATGTAAGGTTAGAGCACATAGATAAACTAAGAACTCTAAGATTAGTACTGCTATTCAAAATAGAAACTATCCCCGCATCAGTGATCTTGGTACCGTAAAGATCAAGATTAGACAGTTTTGTAAGTTTACTCCAATCCAGGCCTTTAAAAACCAGTTTTTCACACCCGTGTAGATCAAGAGTCTCAAGGTTTGGACAAAAGGCGAAGATCACTTTAAGTTGCTCATCCGTAACGGCAGTTCTCTTAAGATTAATGCTCTTTACTTGGGCACCCAGAGTTTTCAGAATAGCAATAGCGACCTCAGGCTGCTGTCTGACAACAAGCGTGTCAATGCGTGCTTCTTGCAAAAAACTTGTCACCTGTTCCTGCTGCAGCTTTAGTTTATCGATCTCTGCAGAAAACAAGGGAAGGGTAGCCCTTTGTAATCGCATTTTAGGGCACTCCCCAAAATAGGTACTAAAAAAAAGCGAGTTAAGATAAGTACTCACAAGTCTTAAATCAAGCTTTTTCTTAGCCGACAAGTACTCGCTAATACAAGTCCAACAATCGCCATTCAATTTAGAAATGGGAAGATTGCGATTTGCGACCCTCTTCATTAATGCTTTAGAAACTTCTTTAATCTGTTGTTTGCTTTTCTTGCTTCCGCCATTACTCGCCCCAATCACAAGAGGGAGTAATAGAAGCGGAATAAGAAATATTTTCTTTATAGTCATGGTATCACTACCTTTTTTTATAGGAATTTATGGTTATTATTTTCTGAATATACTTTTTATCATATTTAATTATAATCAAATGTCAATTATATCTATAGGTAATTGCCTATTCCAAAAAAAATTAAAAATCGCATGAAAAAAATCCAGATCGAGGAAGACGCCTGGCATCCACCCATGCTAGTCCAGAAAATGCATGCGTATTCCAAATAGCCTACGCGTACAGTACGCAACCGCAGCAAATGCCAAACAGAACGGTCCTACCCAGAGCCAATAAACCTTGGTAAAGAGAAGAACAAAAGAGATTTTTCCCGGAAGTTGCATCACACAAAAATAGAGACGATCATAAGAAAAATAAAAAAGTATGCCTAAGATCGCAAACTGCGCTACTGTACGTACAATAAAATTACCCAGAGCCTTAGGATACAGCACAAAACCAAATTTTCTTTTAAGCGCCCAGATACAAAGTCCTAGTTTAAAAATCGATGCCAATACGGTTGCAAGCACAATCCCGTAAATCCCTAAATAGGGCATCAATGCCACACTCATTAAAGTATTTAATAGAGCACTAATAAATGTTGCCTGAACGGGCAACCTAGTTTCATGCAGAGCGTAGAACATATTAAGAACAATTTTATCAAGAGACATAAAAAATAGTGTCACGATAAAAATGTTAAATAGGCCACTCAACTGATAACTTTGAAAAGTAGGAATAGTCAAAAGTGTAGAAAACATCTTGAAAGAGAGAGCCGCCATAAGAATCGAAGTGGGAACCGTTACCCACCAGATAAATTTTGTAGATTCCAATAAATAAAAACTAAGTCTACGTGGTGCATACGAAACAACTCGAGAAAAATGGGGCAACAATACCGTTGCAAAGGTAATTGAAAAAATCCCCAGAGGGAAGCGCGTAAAAGCATATGTATTAGTAAGCAAAGAAATCGACCCATCGGGCAAATACGAGGCAATCTGCTGATCAATAATAAGATTAATCTCAGTAGCACCCAACCCAACAGCACAGGGAATAAATTTCCACAGAATATCCTTCATGGAAGAAAATGCCTTGGCATTAGGTTTTCCAAAAGCAAATCCCGCATAAAAATAAAACCCTACACTTATACCCAAAAGCACCACGGTATTTAAAACCATACACCATGCCAGCATTACAACGGGCGCCTGGAGCCTAATTAGAACCAACAACTCACCAACCATAAACACATTGGTCAACCCCTGTATCATAACAGGTATTGAAAAAAAATGTGCGGCCTGCAGAACACTGGCAATAAGAGCCGACGCCGAAACGGTCAATAAAAGAAAAATTAGAATACGAAGAACCTTGGCGGCCACTAAACATTTTTCTGCAGATTCCCCACACTGCCAACCCGGAGCCGCAAAGAACATCACCTTCCCCGCAAAGAAAGCAACCGCTAGGCATCCGAGCAGCAAAACGGACTGAAATACAATTAAAATGAGCGAAAGCACGCGCCCTGCCTGTTCTTTTCCATCCTTTTTAAGAACCGCAACAATGGTAGGAACGGCCGATGCACTAAGCGCTCCTTCGGCAAAAATCTTTCTCAACGAACTAGGAAGACGATTAGCAGCTGTAAAAGCATCCCCAATGGCTCCTATGCCCAAAAAATCAGTCCATAATGCTAGACGCCAGACCCCAACGGCCTTACTGATAATCGTTACAAAACCAAGCTGCATCATTTTTGTAATTATAGAATGTCGTGTAAGTTTTTTTTCCACGTAAATTATCCCTATTTTATTTCGTGTAAAAGACCATCATCAATTCTAAAAATTCGATCGAATTGAACATCAGACACTCCATCATGGCAACTCATTATGAGCCCCATGCCATATTCTTTTTTAAATAATTGAATCAACTCCAGAACACGCCCTGCATTTTCAGGATCAAGATGTGCAATAGGCTCATCCGCAAAGAGAAATCGGGGGCGCATAAAAAGTGCACGGACCAACGCCACACGTTGCTGCTGCCCACCCGACAAACTCACTGGACTCTGCTCTGCATAATCAACCAATCCCACTCGATCAAGAAGCTCAAGCCCTCGCTCACGGCATAGCTGCATCGGCATATGCGCGCACAGACCCTTTACCATACAATTTTCAAGCACTGACAACTCGACAACAAGATAAGGAAACTGAAAAAGATACCCCATATTCACGCAGAACAGATCCTCGCGTTCACAACGTTTTTTAGAAGCCAGATCAATACCATCAAAGAGTACGGCCCCAGAAGTAGGTATATCAATCCCCCCTAACAATGAAAGAAGCGTCGACTTCCCTACACCGGAAGAACCGGTTATCAGGGTGTTATGCGCAGAAGAAAAGAGTGCCGAAATGTCTTTCAAAACGACCTTTTCACCCGCCCCTGTCTTAAAGGCTTTAGATACATGCTTAAACTCGATCATGACCCTTAACACTCCCCAACGTATTAGTCCCCAATACATCAGTTTTTAAGGCGTTAGTTGCTATAAAATTTACCACCTGCTGCGTTAAACTTTTAGCACACAGATCATCACTTTCAAAATTTCCATGTCCATCCAATACCAACACAGGTACGTGCTTAAGCTCATCATGCACCTCACGATCAATCAAAAAGCGCTCATGTCGATCATGGATCTGTCTTAAGTAGTCGAGGGAAATAGTCGATTCAGCAGCACGTTGCCGTTTACAGACCCGTTCATAAGCAACTTCTGGATCAACGCGCAGATAAATAAAACCGCGAGGAACTTCGCAAACCGGTTTTAATCCTGGAAGAAGAACATAGTAATTAAAAAGTGTCTCGTAAGCAGCCCATTCAACCGCCGACATAAACCCTTGTGCATAACTATTAACTGCAAAAACATAGTGTCCCGAATAGAGAGAACGTTCTGCAAGGGTAGCCTCTTGCATTTTTTGTAGTCTCATATGGTCTCTAAACCTGCAAGACATCACATAAGTTTCCATGGTAAAAGCCCACCGCGTAGGATCCCGCATGAAATTACCCAATAAAGAAGCCCCCTCTCCATCCCATTGTGAAAGAGGTTCAAAAGCACTATCTATAAAAGGCGCACGCTCTTTAAGCACCCGAATAAACGTCGACTTTCCCGCTCCAATGTTACCCTCTAAAATAAACATTACCAACTCCGTTATGGCATTAATACAGGATTTAATCCTGAAAAAAGAGTTAAAACTTTTCGTTCGCTTTAGACAATAATGCGAGGAATCGACAATCGAACTCGCGATAGAATATCAATATGCACGGTCTTTAAACGCTCTGCAAGCTCATCTGCTCTTACACCCATCTGAGGCCCCATAAGCACAGCCTCATCACCCCTAGAAAGATTAGGAATAGCGGAAACATCTACCGTAAGCAAATTCATACTCACTCTTCCTACAACAGGCGCCAGTTTTCCCGCTATCCACACCTGCCCACAATTTGAAAGCTCTCGGGCATATCCGTCAGAATAGCCTATCGGAATTACTGCAAGCCGCATGGCACACGGAGCTACAAAGGTCTGACCATACCCAACACAAGCTCCTTCTTCAATACATGAAAGATGGAGAATGCAAGATTTCCAGGTTAAAACAGGCTCCCACTCAAAGGCTCCACAATAATCCTGCGTGCGTTTTTTTTCGGACGGAGACTTCCAATAGCCATAAAGCGCCGTTCCTACACGAATTAATGTATCATTACCCGCAAATGAAAGGGTTCCCGAAGCGCCCATATGAGTTTCACGCCACATAAGCCCAAACGCTCTAAGGTAATCACAACAAAAATCAAAGGTTGCACGCTGCTCGAGAGCAAAAGAGATATCCTCACTTACCACATCAGCTAGATGAGACATAACCCCCACCAGCTCACAAGTAGTCTGGTGCTGTTGTAACGCCTGAACTATCCGCTCCAAACCTCCCTTGCAAACACCCAACCGAGAGAGCCCCGTATCAAGCTTAAGATGCAATCGCGCACGCACACGCAACTTTCCTGCGCACTCTGCAATAAAATTTAAATGCTCGATATCACAACAGACAAATTCAATCTGCTGAACAAGCGCCTGCTCTAAAAAACAACTGTCTGCAGGAACCAATGCACAAATGGGCTGATGCACGCCTAAACTTTTTACCAAAAGCGCCTCTTCAAAACTTGCCGTAAAAAAGTATGAGACAGCCCGGTGACCAGAGGCTACACGCACAACCTCTTCTAACCCATGTCCATATGCATTGGCCTTAACAACAAGACCCAGCTTTACAACTGGGTCCTTTTTACTTTCTAGACAATCGAGATTATAAAGCAGTGCTTCTCTGCTAATCTCGATCCAGGTTGACAAACCGTTACTTTTCGTCCGCACGATATGCTTTCGATCCAGGATTTAATCCTGAGACTTGCTTGCGACCTGTTTTATAAGTCCCTGCCTTACCTGCTTTTGAATCTTCTTTCGGAATTAAATCCTGTGATGCTTGTGCAGACAAATTTCCAGAGGTCAAAGGCACTTTATATCCCACAGGAACACTCGGAAAAGTTAAGGTCAGAACGCCATTAGTAAAATCGGCCGAAACATTTTTTTCATCAATTTTTACCGGCGCAGGGAGATACATAGAACGACTAATCTGAGCTGCCCCTGAAGAAGTTAAATAAGCCATTCCCTTATCATCCTTCTTCTCCTGCTCAACAACCTTGCTGGCAGAGATAGTTACATTCTTCCCGCGAATGCGCAACTCAAAGTTATCAGCCGAAGGAACTGAAACCAAAAGAGCTCCACTCTCTACGCGAACATCAATATCCTCTTCCTTGACCTTATCGCCCAGTTGAGCCGTAAGAACAATATTGTCACCATCTTTAGAAATTTGAACATCCGTTGCTTTCATATCAACGCGTGTTGAACAGACTTTATCGTCTGCATCCACCATAACACACTGCATGTTTTTAAAAGAATCTTGTGCACGCTCATGCATAAGCTGCAAGTCACGTTCCATGTCATCAAATAATTTGTCAAAATCATTAACAAAATGTGGATATACAGAAGATGTCGTCATAAGACTGCATAGCATACAAAAAGATATGCCACAAACCATGCGTTTCATAGCTGGTTCCTCCTCATTAATTAAACAATCAGTTATTAATAACCTAACCATAGTTAATAGTATACCATAGGATAATAGAGCTCGTGAATCCCACCTTTTTTTATTAATCTAGCGTATTTCACCCCACCGTTCATCCCGAGTGTTTTCGAAGAAAATGTATCGAGGGAGCGCGGTGGTAAATAGACGTTCAATCACCATCCTAATCTAGCGTATTAAAAAAACTTGCAGAACTGGGTGCTCGACCCAAAAATTCTGTCATAAACAATTCAGGATCCATTGAACCCCCGCGCCCCAAAACCTGAGTCGCAAATCGCTTGCCCACAGCGGGGTCAAAAAGCCCCTCGTGTTTGATGGCGCAAAAAAGATCTACTGCAAAAATCTTAGACCAGAGATAACTGTAATACCGAGCCCCATAGCCTACCAAATGACCAAAAGCACATTCCAAATGATCCCGCTCATCCCGTGCAATACCTGGCTTATACAACTTATCAACAGACTCCATGAGTCCACCCACATTTCTCACCTGTTTTGCAGAGAAGCAATCAAGAGCAAAGCGAGCCAGACTGGATTGTCCCTGCACAAAAAGACCACTTTCAAATGATTTAAGCTTACATAGACAGTTAATAGTTGCATCATCCAACGGCTCTCCCGTTTTATAATGGCAACTGACCCTCTGTAACACAGCAGGATCATATAGCCACTCCTCAAACATCTGAGACGGTGTTTCAACAAAATCAGTCGGGGTCGATGTACCCGAAAGACCGGCCATATCAGTAGCCCCAAGCAAAGCATGCATTGCATGTCCAAATTCATGAAAAAACGTGCTCACGCTATTAAAAGAGAGTAATGCCGGCTGAGCTGGAGTCTCTTTGGGGAAATTAGCAATAATAAAAATAACGGCCGGATAATAGTCGCCAGATAAAGTGCGAACCGCAGGAATCGCACCCCCTTGGCAGGCATGTGAATATTTAAAATCCCGCGGGAAAAGATCCAACAGTATATGTCCCAATAACTTTCCATCACGAGCATAAGCCGCTATATAACGGACATCTTCATGCCACAATCCTAAACCTGACTCTTGTCTAAACTCTAATCCCAAAAACTGTTCATAAATAGATAGCAATGCATCTAACGTGCGTTGAACAGGAAAATACTCTTTTAACTTCTGCTCATCAATAGAAAAATGTTCTTTCTTATAGGACTCTTTAATATAAAAAAGATCCCATGGATAAATATCTCCAGATGAAGTACGACTAACACCTTCAGGTAGCTTTTCTGTCCAAAGCTCTAGTTCTTGCGTATATTTTGCTAAAGACTTAACGCGTAGGTCTTCCAAGAATGCTCTAACACGCTCCGGGCTTTTTGCCATCTGATCGACCAGACTAAGGTGTGCAAAACTAGGGAATCCTAGCAAAGTAGCAAGCTGCCCGCGCAATGCAATAAACCGCTTTAGCACTTCTTCATTCTTAGGGTAGGCACGATTATGAAAAGCAACCCACATAGCCTCGCGTGTTTTAGCAACCTTACAATGCTCTAGTATTACATGATACGTTGGCGGATTAACGCTCAAAATACACTGGCCCTCTGCATTACGAGGCAATCCTTCTATAAATTCATCCTCTAATCCATCCAATCCAGAACGCTCAATCGCAATGGTATCTAATGAATTATTAATAGCGGTCTCAAACTGCAGCCCTACCTCGGATAGCTCTTTATATAAAGCCTTAACCTCGTAAAGCTTTGCATCCGGCAAGCCTAGTCCACTCAACTCAAAATTATGTAAAGATTTTTCAAGATAGAGACGCTGTTCAGGAGTAAGAATTTCACCTCGTTGATTATGAACATACTCACAAAAAGCGCGGTACAAACCACGGTTCAGACTCAACTTATCAATCAAAAAAGCATTCAACTTTAACATACCTTGACGCGCTGCATCACGCATTGCACTATCCGGATGCGTCATAGTCGTCAATTCAAGGATAAAGATAAGAGATGACACAACTATAGTTAGCTGGTCCTCTGCACGCACGGTGCTATCAAACGTTCGAGTATCTGCTGGTTGGTTAAGAATGGCATCTAAGCCAATTTGCACACCCACCATCGCCTCATCTACGCGGAGCTGAATCTCTTCAACTGTTTTAGGAAAAAGGGCCACGACCTGCTCGCGCGTCTGAACACAAGGGATCTTACCCGTAAAACCACCGGCCGCACTTTCACACAAACAGCTGTAGCCAACACTCAAGCCCAATGCACAGAGCAGCACCTTACCATACAATCTCTTCATACTA
>CAYRPI010000010.1:19983-23094 GCA_964426225.1 uncultured Candidatus Babeliaceae bacterium
ACCATACGGGTCACTGGGGATAAGCGGTGGTAAAAAGCTTATCGATCAGTTCTAAGGTGTCCACACATTTCTTTAAGCAAAAATGACCTCCCACCGCTCGTCCTGAGTGTTTTCCGTAGGAAAATGTATCGAAGGATAAAAGCGGTACATAAACATGCATACTACTCTCTATTCAAACTCGCCCCCCACCGCTCATCCCGCCGTGCCCGCCATAGCCTTGGCGACGGCTGGGAGTGTTTTCGAAGAAAACGTATCGAGGGAGCACGGTGGTCAATGGACTTTCGCTTACCATCCTATTCAAACTCACTAAAAAAGCTTGCAGAACTCGGTTCACGTCCCAAGAAATTCTTCATAAGCTCAGCCGGCTCAACCGCCCCACCATGACCAAGAATCTGCTCAACAAAAGAACGTCCTACTTCTGCACTAAAAAGCCCATGGTGCTTAATAAAACTAAAAAGATCAACCGCAAAAACTTTTGACCAGAGATAGCTATAATACCGCGCTGCATACCCCGTTAAATGACCAAAGGAACATTCAAAATGCGCCCGCTCATCATAAACAATATCCGGTGAAACAAGCTTATTTATACGCTGTCTAAGCGCCGTAAGATCTTTTACCTCTCCAGCAGCAAAGCAATTAAGTGCAAAGAGTGCAAGCCCTACCTGCCGCTGCGCAAACGTACCTTTATCAAAATGCTTTTGCTTACACATACGCTCAATAGTGTCATCATCCAGCGGTTCACCCGTTTTATAGTGACAACTAACACGCCTTAAAACGATAGGGTCATAGAGCCACTCTTCAAACATCTGGGAAGGCGTTTCGACAAAATCATGGCGCGTATTAGTTCCTGAAAAACCAATCATCGATGTTGCACCAAGCAGCGCATGCATAGCATGGCCAAATTCATGGAAAAATGTCTCTACATCTCTAAAAGATAATAATGCAGGTTGAGAGGCCGTAGCTTTAGGGAAATTAGCAATAACGGCTATTACTGCTGGATAATAAAAACCTTCGAGAGCCACAGTGGAATGAACTAAGGTCATTTCGCAGGCATGAGTATATTTAAAATCTCGTGGGAAAAGATCCAAAAGAAGATGTCCCAATAAGACTCCGTCCTGACGATAAGCCGCAATGTATCGAACATCTTCATGCCACAAACCGGCAACCGTCTCTTGTCTAAATTCTAATCCCAAGAAATGTTCATAGAGAGATAAGAGCTCATCCACGGTACGTTGTACAGAAAAAAATTCTTTTAGGCGCTGTTCATCAAGCGCTAAATGCTTCTTCTTATACGATGCCTTAATAAAAGCCATATCCCATGGATATATCTGCCCAGAAGGTGAACTTTCAATTCCGTCTGGAAGCTCTTTTTTCCACAGTGCTAATTCTTGTAAAGATTTAGCAAGAGATTTTACACGCATTTCTTCAAGGAAAGCTTGTACTCGCTCCGGTGTTTTAGCCATCTGATCATCTAAATTTAGATGTGCAAAGCTAGGGAACCCAAGTAACCGGGCAAGTTGATCCCGCAACGCAATAATTCGTTTTAAAACCGGCTCATTTTCTGGATAAGCTCGATTTTCACGAGCGACCCATAAAGCTTCACGCGTTGAAGCAACGGTACAATGTTCGGAAATGGCCGTATAAGTAGGCATATCAACACCCAAGATATACCCGCCCTCTTTATCCCGTTTTAAACTTTCTATAAACGATTCGTCTAAACCCTCTAACGCACGCCGATCAACCGTAATGGTATTCAACGACTTATTAATATTGGAGTCGAACACTATCTCAAGTTCAGAAAGCTCTTTTTTTAAAGCTATCGCTTCCTTTAGTTTTTCATCAGGCAATCCAAGTCCATGACGTTCAAATCCTCGCAGAGATTCTTCTAAGTAACGTCGTTGTTCATCGGTAAGCGCTTCACTCTTGCCTGCTCCTTCTGCATATTCATTAAAAGCACGATAGAGATCACGGTTCATTTCGATGCTGTCAATTAAGAAAGCATGCAACTTAAGCGATCCCCGTTGAGCGGCTTCACGCAATGCTTCATCCGGATTGGTCATATTTACAAGATGAAGTAGGGCAGAAAGCGTATGTGCTTGCCCAAGTAATTGATCTTCTGCACGAACAGTGTCATCAAACGTTCGTTTATAAGGAGTTCGTTCTACAATGGAATCAATACCTTTCTGGACCTCCCAAATGGTATCATCCACACGCCTTTCAATCTCCCGAACTGTCTTTGGAAATAAGGCTAAAACGGCATCTCGGTTTTCAACTTTTAAAATCATAGAATCACACTTTTGTAAGACATGGCACCCAGCTAACAAAAAAGTAAGCTGATACCCGTTAAACGTACCATTATACAAAACACTAACTTGACACTTTACACGTCCCTTTACCCCGAGCATACCCCAAAGCAAGAAAAAGCGGAATCCTCACCTCAAAATTGGACGTGCGACACCACACCCCTCTCTCTTGTTTTTTTATAACTTTTCGAGGTAGACTCGAGGAGATTAAGGTCAAGATTTAATTCTAAAAAAGGAGTTTTTATGAAAAGATCGTCTCTATTACTAGTCGCCTGGCTCTGCTGGCTTACACCACTGCAGACGGCGGATACACTTGACCAACTGGCTATAGCACTAAAGCATATTGCTGCGATGCCTATGCCCGAATTGAGTTATGAAGAACGCTATACAAAGGCGATCAAAAATGCCACCGATGGCAAAACAGTGATAGCACAACTACGTAAAGCCGTAGAGGAGTTTAAAAATAAAGCAAAAGGCTCTACGCAGAATGCCCTAGACGAAATAATCAACTCTTTGTACGAAAAACTTAACTCCATGCCCGACTGGTTCTTAGATTATCCTACACCACAAAATGCTCTCATGGACGTTAACAATCTTGTTCAGGAGATTGAAAAGCTACCTGAACAAGGAGCCCTACGTTGGAAATTAGTAAAGGGCTCAGCCAATCTAGGTTATATTGAATGGTTCAAGAAATTCACAGAAAAACTAACAGATGGTAAGGGCACCATAAACGCCGTCTGGCAAGCAATAAAAGATTTTGAAAATGTAAACAACGAGGACATTCTTGGCCATGTCGAACTAACGGACA
>CAYRPI010000011.1:0-5074 GCA_964426225.1 uncultured Candidatus Babeliaceae bacterium
TCATTATTAGAAAAGTTTTTATTTTCCTCAAAAAGTTCATCCAGGTTTATAAACTCTGTATTTTCAGTATTCTTTTGCTTATCTTCACTAGAATCTTTCTCAGTAATCTCTTGATGGTTCTTCATAGCCTGCATGTGCATCCCACTCATGAGGGAACAAAGCGCAAACCCAAAAATAGCCTGGGTTAGTTTATGTGACATGATAAATGGTCTTTCGATTAATTAGTATTATTTAGTTTATTTTTCAACATTTTTAAAAAATTTTCTAGAGTCGAAATCATGATAAAAACGAATGTTCAAATCCTTAAAATAACGTTTTTTGTTTTTTCCGTTTGCATTTTCCATAGCTTTGAAAAGGTTTCCAAGCTGTTTACGAATCTCTGGATGGTCCGTAAGAACTTTAAGCACAGCAGATTTGCTGCAATCAAACAATTCTAATGCAAGACGATATTGCTTTTCTGAAAGCTCACGATTTGGCATAGAGGTGGAAACAAGAGGCTTTATGCGAGGTACAAAGAAGAAACTCATTACTTTATCGCAAAGCTTTATGATCTCCTCACGGTTTTCGATAATAGTCACCTTGTATGCATCGTCTTTTTCTGGAACTTTAAGTGGAATGCTCCCTTGTTGTAATTGTTTTGTGTACGCCCCAATAACATTATGTTCTACAAAAACTCTGACATTTTTTTGTTTTTCAGTTTCCACTTCTCTTTCCTTAACTGGCAGAAGATACGTGCAGAGTTTATTTAGCTTTTCTATGGACCACAACCTTTTGAGAAAATCAATAGCCGTTTCGCCATCACGATCTTCAAAAGTGGCATCTGCACCATATTCAACAAAAAGCAAAGCCATTTCAACCCCTTTAATGCAACAGGCCCACTGCAATGGGGTATAACTCGACCCGCAAACTTCGGATTGGAAATTAATATTCGCACCGCTTTCTAGAAGAAGCTTAGCAATTTTAAGATTCCAATTTGCAATACCCTCAGGGGTATAGCCAGCATCATTTTGAACATTGACATCAGCGCCAAGTTCGATGAGTAGCTGGGCGATTCCAAAATGGTCATCCCAACACGCAAAGAACAGAGGAGTCCAGCCATTTTCCACATACTTGGCATTGACATCTGCACCCTTTTTAACCAACTCTCGCACTTTGACAGTGTCGTTTTTGCTTACAGCGTTAAATAACTGTTTATCAAGCTTTTCTTCTTCCTGAGATCGTGTTATTTTTTTTGATTGTTTTTTGTCGATTTGTTCCAATTTAACCTGTTTTTGCAACAACCTTGGATTCTTTTGATTAATTAAACCGAGATGCAACTTATCTTTTCCCTTTTTTGAAACTTGAAAACAAAATTCTTTATACAATTTGTTTGGTTGAAAATTATTAAAGCTCTCATTATTAGAAAAGTTTTTATTTTCCTCAAAAAGTTCATCCAGGTTTATAAACTCTGTATTTTCAGTATTCTTTTGCTTATCTTCACTAGAATCTTTCTCAGTAATCTCTTGATGGTTCTTCATAGCCTGCATGTGCATCCCACTCATGAGGGAACAAAGCGCAAACCCAAAAATAGCCTGGGTTAGTTTATGTGACATGATAAATGGTCTTTCGATTAATTAGTATTATTTAGTTTATTTTTCAACATTTTTAAAAAATTTTCTAGAGTCGAAATCATGATAAAAACGAATGTTCAAATCCTTAAAATAACGTTTTTTGTTTTTTCCGTTTGCATTTTCCATAGCTTTGAAAAGGTTTCCAAGCTGTTTACGAATCTCTGGATGGTCCGTAAGAACTTTAAGCACAGCAGATTTGCTGCAATCAAACAATTCTAATGCAAGACGATATTGCTTTTCTGAAAGCTCACGATTTGGCATAGAGGTGGAAACAAGAGGCTTTATGCGAGGTACAAAAAAGAAACCCATTACTTTATCGCAAAGCTTTATGATCTCCTCACGGTTTTCAATAATAGTCACCTTGTATGCAACGTCTTTTTCTGGAACTTTAAGTGGAATAATCCCTTGTTGTAATTGCTCTGTGTGCGCCCCAATAACATTATATTCTACAAAAACTCTGGCATTTTTTTGTTTTTCAGTTTCCGCCATTCTTTTCTGAACCGGCAGAAGATACGTGCAGAGTTCATTTAGCTTGTCTGCAGGCCATGTTTTAAGCTTATCAAGAGCGGTTTCGCCATTAGTACCTTTAATAGTGGTATCCGCACCATATTGAACAAGAAACTTGACAAGTTCAAGTTTCTTGCACTGCACAGCCCAGTGCAATGGCGTAAAACCGGGCTCGCTAGCATTGGCTTGGACATTAACATCCGCACCGTTTTCTAGGAGAAGCTTAGTGACGTCTAAGGAGTTATTCCTATAACTCCAAAACAAAGGGGTCCAACCATCCTCTGTAGCTTTGACATTGACGTCTGCGCCCTGCTCAATAAGAAATTTTACAATTTTAAATTTTTCATTGCGACACGCCCAATGTAATGGAGCCCAACCACTTTTATTGGTGACGACATCCACACCCAACTTATCAATCAAGTTTTTAACCTTCTCTAGTTGATTGTCGATTATGGCGTTAATGAGCTGATAATTAAGCTCTTCTTGTTCTTTCTGAGATCGTGTTATTTTTTTTGATTGTTTGTTATCGATTTTTTCCAAGTTAACCTGTTTTTTCGACAATTTTTGATTCTCTGGATTACTTAAAACGAACTGTTGCAACTTACCATTTACCCCTTCTGGGACTGGAAAATAAAGTTCTTTACACAATTCGTTTGCAGGATTTAATCCTGGAAATTGAAAATTATAAAAGCTTTCATTATTAGAAAAGTTTTTATTTTCCTCAAAAAGTTCATCCAGGTTTATAAACTCTGTATTTTCAATATTCTTTCGTTTATTTTCACTAAAATCTTTCTCATTGATTTCTTGATGGTTCTTCATAGCCTGCATGTGCATCCCACTCATGAGGGAGCAGAGCGCAAACCCAAAAATAGCCTGGATTAGTTTACGTAACATGATTAATGGTCTTTCGATTAATTAGTATTATTTAGTTTATTTTTAAATATTATTGAGTTAAATATTATTCAATTTATATTTTATATTAAACCATAAAAAAATGAGATTGTAAAACAAATTGAATTACTTGTAAATTCACCAGAATCAAAATCTGAAATACGGCACACTCCCTAAAGCTGTGCACTCAACTTATTTACCAATTCCCGCATTCGAACGTAATAACCAGGAATCCGCTTGTACAGAAAATCAGCAAATTCTGCTCGGTATACATGAGATGTTGTGTTTCGTGCATCCACCATTAATAAAAAATCTTCAGCGCCTTCTTCTGTCAAAATCCCCTTTGCATAACATTCTCTAAACACAGATTTTGGTGAAGCAACCTGAAGCCCCTCCACTTTTTCTAGATAGACCTTCAAAACTTTCCATAGCAGATCGGTACAATACTCAAAGCGCTGAATTA
Source organism: uncultured Candidatus Babeliaceae bacterium (assembly GCA_964426225.1). Lineage (GTDB taxonomy): Bacteria > Babelota > Babeliae > Babelales > Babelaceae > UBA12395. Next base: position 3,472 of record CAYRPI010000011.1, read on the forward strand.
AAGAATCACGATATTCTTCAAAACGTTCTTCATCATAGGTTTTACTAACCTCATAACGTGCAACCGACTTTTCAAGTTTTGCCAGAGCCATTTGCAAAGTTGCAAACTTCTGCTTTAAGATCTCCATATTATCCCCTTTTCACGAACTGTTTTCTGGAATGATTCGGGTAAATCATAAAAATCCGACAGATCCACTTTTATGGGAACGTTCAACCCTTCTTCCATTTCCAGGCGTAACAGACTAATGCTTCCATCCGTAATCTTTTTACCTGCATCAATTGTAATATCCATATCAGAACCCTGTCGTGCCGTTCCAGTTGCTCGAGAGCCAAAAAGGATTACTTTACCCTTAGGAATATACCGATTGATCATATCAAGCACCATTTTTTGATATCTCGGATTAATCTGCCCAATCCCCTGATTTTTTTTATCCACGCTACCCCTCAACTAACAGACAACCTCATCCCGCTCAATTGCATGTTTATGCCGTCTCCCCACATAAAAAGCTGTCGCACACCATGCTATACAGAGCGAAAACGCCAATCCCGATACCAGCATCATAGAAGCCCCAAGCCCAAATTTCAAGCCCATTATACCCGAGCCAAACGCTTTTGAAAAACGAGATCCGAACGTATCAATCCACGCTTTAGATTTATACTTCGCATCCCTGGAGGTCGGAATATAAAGCTGCTCTTTTGCCGGCTGCCCAAACGCGTAATTAAGTCCTCGAGAGAAAACAAGAACCCAAAACGCAACATTCAACGTAGAAGAGATAGTCATAATTCCAAGATTAACCATCATCAATAGTGGCATAATCATTAAAGAAAACATCAGACCAATTTTACGCCCAAAATTCCCTACCCCAAATAAGATAGAGACTAAGGCCAATGCTCCTACATAAGCACCAAATTTCCCAGTATAAGCAGCGTATACCGCTGCATCCCCCTGGGCATAATCCGCGATAAGAACCTTAAACTGAAGATCAAAAATAGTGGCTACAACTTCAAACACCGAGACCACCACAAATATACCCATAAGATAAGGCTGTGAAAGTATTAATCGAATACCTTCAACAAAACCCGTTGTAGATTCAACCGCAACTTTAGTCTGATACCCCACAAATTCTTCTTTAGGAATAAACCAGAGTATAAAACGCACCATAATAGGAATACAGATAGCTGTTGCCACTGCCGCAACCAAATATAAATTTTCAACTCCAACAATATGGCTTATCTTAGCAACGGTAAGAGACCCAATAATATCTCCAATTTGAGCAAACGTCGTGGTAATGAAAAATCCTTTCTTCCCCTCCTCAGGCGTAGTGGTGTCCGCCATAAAAGAGTAAAAAAGAACCACCATCAAAGAACCAAAACTATCGATAATTACATACGCAATCCAGCCCAAAAGCTTCCATCGATGGTCCTGTGGTGCAGACATCCCAAACTCAGGACTTTTTACAAAAAACCATAGGCCTAAAAATAAAGCCGTATACAGAGCCGCCATAGCATAAAACAGGCGGTGACGAGGAAAAAGATCAACCAAGTAGCTATAACCTGCAATCATAGGAAATACTACAACGATTGATACAATATCCGCAACCCAG
>CAYRPI010000011.1:5084-9447 GCA_964426225.1 uncultured Candidatus Babeliaceae bacterium
AAAAATCCCTGCGACCCTCTGAAATTAATGCGAAAAAAAAATCAAAGGAGAAAAGCGCTTTACAAGGATACAGGGAAGCCCTGACTTAACAGCAGAAGACCTTATTGGGGATATAGACCCAATAAAAGCATTAAAAGTAGGATCTTTAAGGCTACGCAGCAACCAATAGATACCTATAATAAAGAAAAAAAGAACGCCATAGGAGATAAATTTGTTTCGCTCATTACGTGTAAAATCACCATAAATATAGAGTAATATACGCGTTAAATGCCCCGTAAAATAGAGCACTATGCAGAGCGGAATTATAGCCAAAAGGCCCAACTTAATAAGGCCCAAAAACCAGATCCCTAGATGACTTGCAGAAATTTCCATTGCACGTTTTCCCCCCAAAAAGTAAAGTATCGTTTACCAACAACTCTTCACTTTCAAGTATAAAGGAACCAAGGGACTAGAAAAAAGAATTTTTTCGATCAACAGACAATTTCATTATTATCAACAGCATATTTATGTTTTTTCCCTGCATAAAGCGCCACAAATAACCAGGCCGTACAAACAAAGAGAGTTGCACCCGTTACCAACATCATAGAAGCACCTGCACCATAACGTAATCCCATGATTCCAGAACCAATAGCTTTTGAAAAACGAGAACCAAACGTATCAACCCAGGCCTTCGATTTGTATTTTGCATCTCGAGACGTAGGAATATAAAGCTGCTCTTTAACCGGTTGCCCAAAGATATAATTTATCCCTTTAGAGAAAACCATAATCCAAAAGACAACCTGTAATGACGGATGAATAGTCATTACCACATTATTAATCACCATTAAGATGGGCATTAACGCCAAAGATAACGTCAATCCCACTTTGCGGCCAATATTGCCAATGCCCAAGAATAGGGCTCCCAGCGCTAGAATACTAACACAGACACCAAACTCTCCCATGTAAGAGGCGTAGATATCCGCATTATCTTTGGCATAGTCTGCAATAAGGATCTTAAATTGCAATTCAAAAACGGTTGCAACAATCTCAAAAGATGCAACAACTACAAAAATAGCCAGCATATAAGGCTTAGAGACCATCAATCTAAGCCCCTCAATAAAGCCAGTCTTCTCTTTATAAACATGAGCCCCATCGGCCTGATAACCTGCAAATTCTTCCTTAGGAATAAACCAGTTTATAAAATAGACTAGAGCCGGTATGCAGAGAACAATTAACGCTGCCGCCAGCAAGAAAAGAGTTGCAGCGCCCACCGCCAGGCTGGTACTTGCAACAAATTCCGACCCAAACAGATTCCCCACCTGGCCAAAAGTTGCCGTAATAAAGAACCCTTTTTTCCCGGCCTCAGGGGTACTTGTATCCGCCATAAAAGAATAAAACAATACGACCATCAAAGAGCCAAAACTCTCGATAGCCACATACGAAACCCATCCCAAAAGTTCCCAACGCTGTTCAATAGGCGCGCCAACTCCAAATGTAGGACTCTTAACTAAAAGCCATAATCCTAAATAAAGCGCCCCATAAATAGCCGACATCACATAAAACAATCTATGTCGCGGAAATAGGTCAACAAGATAACTATATCCAATCACCAATGGAAAAATTATCGCCAGCGATACAATCTTCACTATCCAGGTATGCTCCGACCCCACAAATGCGTTAAACATCGGATCTTTAATACAACGCAGAAGCCAAAAAATCCCTATAATAAAGAAAAAGAGGACTCCATACAAAATAAATTTATTACGTTCATTATGCGTAAGGTCTCCATACACAAAAGAGAAAAAACGCTGCAAATGTCCCGTAAAAAAGAGTATTACCGCCACAGGCACTGTTGCTACCATTCCCCACTTTAAAAGTGAAAAAAATAGCTCGCCATAGTAACTAAACGACACGTCCATACCTTAGATGTCCCTTCTTCAATACACATATGCTTTTGGAAATTCATTACTCTAAGTATAGAAAAAAAGAAAATGATTGTAAAAAGAGCTGACATGGTTTGCGTCAAAAACTTGAGCATGGTAGACTAAAATTAAGGTTTTAAACCTTGCATTAAAAACGAAATCAAGAAAACAAGATAGTTCCGGCGTGCAATTGCACCCTAATTAAGTAAACTATGAAAAAAAATGAGATTAATGAAATAGAAAACGTATCGGCAATGCTTAATGAAGTAGACGACGGCAATCATCTACCCCTTATGCCATTAAAGAACGTTGTTCTACTTCCCAAAAGTATTGTTCCTCTTGTGGTAGGCCGTCTCCGTTCCGTACGAGCAATTGAATATGCCCTTCGACACCAAAAAGAGCTCTGTGTAGTCACACAAAAAGATCCCTCACAGGACGAACCCTTATTTGATGATCTCTACACTGTCGGAACACGAGCCGCCATATTGCAAGTTATGCCTATGCCAAAAGGAAACTTAAAGGTCCTTCTAGAAGGCATCGTACGAACAGAAATAAAAAATATTGAAGAGACCAGTGAACTCTGGATAGCTGACTGCCAAGACCTCCCTACGTATGAAGTAGGCGATGAAATCGAAATTCAGGCTCTCTGGAGACATCTAAAAACCCTCTACAAAAATTATGCTCAGGTTAGTGGCCATGCCCCAGCCTCGGTTGTTACCAGTATTCTTATGCTCGAAAATATTGCCGTAGCAGCAGATACCATAACTGCACATAGCGGTCTCAATTTCAAAGACCGTCAGGGCCTTTTAGAAACCACCTATCTTAAAGCGCGACTAGAAAAAATAATTTCATTACTCGAACGCGAAAATGACATTATCAAAACAGAAGAGCGCATAAGAGGCCGTGTGCAATCACAGGTCGAAAAAAACCAACGTGAATACTATTTACATGAACAGATAAAAGCTATTCACAAAGAATTAGGCCGCGATGATCAGACTAATGAAGTAGCCTCCATCCGTGAACAGGCTGAAGCTGCACAACTACCTGCTGCCGTAATGCAAAAGGTAGAACGCGACCTTCGCCGTCTTGAACAGATGCCGCCTCTCTCTTCAGAAGCAGCTGTAAGTAAAAATTATGTAGACTGGATTCTCTCGCTCCCCTGGCACGAAAGCAATAAGGATCGAGTTAGTTTAGCGCAGGCCGAAAAGATTTTAGATAGAGATCACTTTGGTTTAAAAAAAATCAAAGAACGAATTCTAGAATTTATCGCAGCGAAAAAATTTAATCCCTCTCTTTCACGCTCTCCTATAATCTGTCTCGTTGGTCCTCCCGGTGTTGGAAAAACATCCCTAGCTCGATCGATCGCTGCAGCATTAGGACGTGAATTTGTTCGTATTTCTCTGGGAGGAGTACGGGATGAATCAGAGATCAGGGGTCATAGACGTACCTACGTGGGAGCCATGCCGGGGAAAATAATTCAAGGAATTAGTTCTTTGAAAACAATTAATCCTGTCATACTTCTTGACGAAATTGACAAAATGTCACACGATGTCTACGGAGATCCTGCATCCGCACTTTTAGAAGTACTTGATCCTGAACAAAACCGTTCATTTGTGGACAACTTTCTTGAAGTGGGCTACGATCTTTCGCATGTTATGTTCATTACCACCGCTAACCATCCAGAAGGCATTCCCTATCCACTTTTCGATCGCATGGAAGTTATAAACCTATCGGGATATACCAATCCCGAAAAAATACAAATCGCTCGCAAATTCCTTATTCCGAAAGCCTTTCGTGAATATGGTGTTTCTAAAAAAGAATGTTCTATTCCACTAGCTACATTAAATCTAGTGGTGGATGAATATACTCGAGAAGCAGGAGTTCGCCAATTAGAACGATTAATCGGCAAGTTAGTACGGAAATCTATTCAACAAATACTTTCAAAGAAGAGTGATAGCGTAGATTCAGATAACGCTACCGCTAAACCTATTGATGTAACGCCTGAGCTCTGTAAAGAGTGGCTTGGAATAGCACCATTCAAGCGCAAAATGATCGACTTTAAAAAGAATCCAATCGGCAGCGCAACGGGGCTTGCCTGGACTGAATTAGGCGGAGATATGCTTGAAGTTGAAGCCTCTATTGTACCTGGCAAAGGAGAATTAACTTTAACCGGACAATTAGGCGATGTGATGCGTGAATCTGCACAAGCCGCCGTAAGTTATGCGCGGTCGCGTAGCACGGATTTGGGGCTTAAGAAGAATTTTTTTGCATCCCATGATATTCACGTACACGTTCCAGAAGGCGCAACGCCAAAAGATGGCCCCTCCGCAGGTATAACTATCTGTACTGCGCTTATTTCGGCCATAACACAAAAACCATTAAAACCTGCGTTAGCAATGACCGGAGAGATAACTCTACGAGGGAATGTGCTTCCTGTAGGTGGTTTAAAAGAAAAATTAATT
>CAYRPI010000011.1:9457-22974 GCA_964426225.1 uncultured Candidatus Babeliaceae bacterium
ATTGCTGCGCAACAGCAAAAAATTGAAACTGTACTTGTACCAAAGGATAATCAAGAAGAAGTGAGCAAGATAGAAGAAGAGATAAAAAATTCATTCACGGTATACTTTGTAGAATCCATGGATGAAGTTCTTGCACATGCATTCCAAAAAAATCCATTAAAGAAGAATTAAAAAAGAGTGTCACAGAACAATTGTTCGTTTTTTACCTGAAGGATCTTCCATGAAGAAGCTTTCGCTTTGTTTATTAGCTGGGCTGTTAGTTGTTTCCGCATGCTCCAAGAAAGAAAAGAAAGAAGCTGCGCCTGTTACAACAACGACAACAACAGAAGTTAAGACTGAGGCTCCAGCAGCTCCAGTACAACCAATGGTTGTTGAGCCAGAAGCCGGCAAAGCAACAACAGAAAGGCAATCAGGAGCTGTACAGCCTGGTATGCCAGAAGCTAAAGCCGAAATTAAGTAAGCTTGATCAAGTCAAAAAAAGGAGCATTCTCACGAATGCTCCTTTTTTTGCGTCCCTATTATGTACCGCCCATCCTGATCCCATCTAGTAGGTGGGAGTCCCTATAATAGAGCCTCCCGACCTCTCAAAACCCTTACTCCATATAGTTGGAATAATCTTTCACCGTCCAGATAGAATATAACAAGCTCAAAAACACGATATTACAAGAAACTATAAACACCACAAATGGTAGTAATAAAAATCTTCCAATCATAAAACCAATTTCTTTGCCTATAAGAAGCGCAAAGGGAAGCATAAGAACTCCTGAAACAAAAGTCCCCGCAAACATCAATAAACCTACTAATACTGCAAACACTATCAGGATAGGCAAATTATATAGCCACATTCTACCTGCACGCACAAAAGATTTGGCCACATCAGAACCGCTCTGTGCATCAAAAAGTAAAAATCCTACCAAAACGGCATAATCCCCGATTGGAAGTAATAGCAACCACGACCCAAAAATTAAAGTCCATGCTCCAAAATAAAGACAAACTCCATAGGTTCCAATAAATCGCCAATCAAAAAGATTAATCTTAGCAGGGAAAAGAGAGGGCCTAACCATTGCTATTAATAACGCCTTAAAACCGATCATCAACAGTATGGTTCCCATACTAACTTTGGGACCCTGTAACAAACCTGCCACCAATAACGCCAACAACAAAATCCCATAAAACGGCTGATCCTTGCAGAATTTTACGAAATGGACCCATCCCCTCCAGACCAAAAAAGCCATCTTTTTTAAATTTTCTCGCGTAAAAAAAGAACGCGTTTCATACCATGAATGTAAAATTGACATACCACTCCTAAACCCTGTAAAAACAACCTATTCAACCTCACTGTACCATAACAGAAAAACATCCCGCAACAAGTAAAAAAACAACAGGTCTTTGACTTTTTGGAAATAGTTGTTATACACTTAAATGGAAAGAGCCTCAGGGTAAATGAGTTAGATAAAAATTAATAGCGAAGTAGATTTATGAAAAAATTACTTGTTGTGGAATCGCCCGCCAAGATAAAAACAATCAACAAATTCCTTGGGCCCGATTTTAAGATTATGTCAACTGTAGGGCACGTAAAAGACCTGCCCAAGCAAGGGTTGGGAGTCACTATTAATGGCTCCATAGAAATAGAGTATGTTACGCTTGAAAAAAAAGATAAAGTTCTTGCGGATATCTGCAAAGAGGCCTCTCGCGCATCCGATGTTTACCTAGCACCCGATCCCGACCGTGAAGGGGAGATCATTGCATGGCACGTCGCTCAAGAAGTAAATAAGGTCGTCAAAGATCCAACCCGCGTGCACCGCATCACCTTTAACGAAATCACAAAACCTGCTATTGAAGCTGCTATTGACCACCCAAGCATCGTTGATGTTAATAAAGTGGCAGCTCAACAAGCCCGTCGTATCTTAGACCGGTGGGTGGGGTATGAAGTTTCGCCCGTTCTCTGGAAAAAAATAAGCAAAGGACTTTCGGCAGGACGCGTTCAATCCGTTGCATTAAAGCTTATCTGTGAACGAGAAGAAGCTCTTCGTATTTTCAAACCCGAAGAATACTGGAGCATTGAAGGGCTTTTTGGCTTTGCCGAAGGGTCACTCAGCGCGACCCTAGCCCTAATAAATAAAAAGAAGGCCGAATTAGGCAAAAAAGAAGAGGTTGATAAGGTCCTTGAGGGCATTAACAGAGCTTCTTTTATTATTTCCTCTATTAAAGATACTAAACGGGCTAAAAATCCGTACGCTCCCTTTATGACCAGTTCCCTGCAACAAGCCGCGTACAACCAGCTTGGGTTCTCCGTTCAAAAAACTATGAATGTGGCGCAGAAGTTATACGAAGGTGTTCCGCTCGAAGATTCAAACACACCCGTCGCTCTTATAACCTACATGCGTACCGACTCCCTAAGACTTTCTGATACTGCACTAAAAAGTGCTCGCACCTTTATTGATAAGACCTTTGGCAAAGACTATCTTCCTGCAAAATCAAACGTGTACTCCAAAGAAAAAGCTCAAGATGCACATGAAGCTATCCGGCCTATTGATGTGAACCTTACGCCCACAAAAATAAAACATTTTATGGAACCGGACTTTTTCAAACTGTACGAGCTAATATGGCGCCGCTTTGTTGCCTGCCAGATGAAGCCCGCTCAATATGCTCAACGTCAAATTACCATTGATGGCAAACCGTACGTTTTTAAAGCAACCGGATCTACCCTTCTTTTTGATGGATTTCTTAAGGTATACATCCAAGAAGAAGAGGATAAAGAAGAAGCACTGCTCCTGCCTGCAGAGTTAAAAGAACAGATGCCCGTTGAGCTGCGCAAACTAACCCCAAAGCAACACTTTACCCAACCACCACCTCGGTACACAGAAGCTACCCTTGTAAAAGAGATGGAAAAAGCAGGTATTGGACGTCCTAGTACCTACGCCACCATTCTTAAAACCATACAAGCTCGGGCCTATACTACGCTTGATAATAAAAAAAGATTTGTACCAACCGAACTGGGGATGGCGGTTACTAAACTTCTTGATGCAAACCTGCCCCATATAATGAATGTCTCTTTTACAGCAAGCATGGAAGAAGATCTGGATAAAGTTGCTAGTGGAGAATTGGAACGGGATACCCTATTAAGAGCATTTTATAAAGATTTTTCAGAGGCCTTAAAGAAATTTGCGGGCGAAAGCACCGAACGTCCGTCCGAAGCAACCACTCTCATCTGCCCCACCTGTAAAAAACATAACCTTGTAATCCGTTTTGGGAAAGCGGGCGCATTTGCGGGCTGCTCAAGCTTCCCTGCCTGCACCTTTACAAGCAATTTCAAACGGGAAGAAGATGGAACTATTACTCTTGTTGAAAAACAAGAGCCCGAAGTTCTGGATGAAAAATGTCCAAAATGTGGGAGCCCATTGCAACGACGCATGGGCCGCTACGGACCCTTTGTCGCCTGCACCGGATATCCCAAATGCACCTATATCAAACAAGAACTCAGCACGTTCCTGTGCCCTGGCTGCCAAAAAGGCCATCTTATTAGACGTCTCTGGAAGGGAAAAGTTTTCTGGGGCTGCGAAACCTACCCCACCTGCTCTTTCTCCATATCAGGCGACATAGAACTCACGCCCTGCCCACAGTGTAACCGCCCCTATCTGCTTAAAAAGACAGATTCTGCGGGAACCGTTACTCTAATCTGTTCAGATAAAGCATGTGGATATACCGTTCAAAAATAAGTACAGGATTAAATCAGAGCAATTATCCGTGCGTAGTGCTGCAAACCCCTTTCAACAAGAGTTTTACAACACTCCCTCCTCTAGAAAAAAGAGTGAAGGCCTTGACTTATTTTCAAGCTCCGGTAAGCTTTTACTATACAACTCATAATTATTTTGAAAAATTTCTTACGCATTAAACTTTTTTAAAATTTTAGGAAAACACATGACAAAGAACATGGCACGATATGCTTTTTGCCTTTCGCTATTATTCTGTGGATCTGTTCTCTTAAGAGGACCAGCCTGTACACTTAAAGCAGACGTTACACCTGTTCAACAAGCGCAAATCGTATCTCAAATAACGATAATAAAAAACTTCTTCAATGATTCTACCGCAAAGATTTCATTAGAAACGCTTCTAAAAGCCTTGGAAACCTTCTGTCCCAACATCTTTGATAAAATCACTCTTCACTGTGCTACTTCAAATGACATTATTGCTGAGGAGATTATAACTCTAATTCGCAGCAATGAACCGTTATTTCCTGTTGATCTTCAAGATTTTCTACGCAGCAAACAGAACAGCGAACTTGTCAATCGAGTCAAAGAAGAACAGGTAATTAGAGAACTACAAAATTTTGTAAGTCCACAACCTCGCTGGAAAATTGCTGAATGGCCGCTCTTAGTTGATAAAATCACAGCCCTGTTAAAAGATACTCGCAAAGATGAATACACATCCCTTATAGCGACCCTCCAAGCAATAAGAGAGTCGGGTTCATGGATGATAAAAATCAGACTCTTAAAACATATTGGGATTCTTCCACCAGAAGTTAAAGCTGCTGGAATAACAGGCCTCAATAGAGGTTTAGCTGCCGCAGGCAAGTAAAACAGGATTTAATCCTCAAGAGTAATAAATCCTAAAAATAATTACGCAACATATCAGCTCGTCTACGTCGGTTTTATATAAAATAACCAGAATAGGCGAGCTGCTTATTTATGGATGTCAGGATTTAATCCTGGAATTTGATATACTGAATCTATAGAAATTTTAAGTATAATTTCGCGTTAAGCGCAACCACTCCTTTAATTAACTGTGTATAAATTTATGTGCCCTCAAGAAAATCTAGCTTTTGATGTCATTGTTATAGGCGGCGGACATGCAGGTGTCGAAGCGGCCTATGCCGCAGCACGTATGGGCGTTAAAACCGCTCTAATAACTCTACGCAAAGACCGCATTGGCTTTATGCCCTGCAACCCTTCAATAGGTGGCATTGGCAAGGGCCATATTGTTTTTGAAATAAGTGCACTAGGTGGCCTTATGCCTAAAGTCTGCACAGAATCTTATCTTCAGGCTAAAATGCTTAACACCTGCAAAGGACCTGCAGTTCAAGGATTGCGACTACAAATTGATAAGTACCGCTATGCAACCTGCACACAACAGGCTCTTGAAAAAACAGACAACTTAACGGTAATTGAAGACCGAGTGGACAATCTTCACTTTTCAGCCGATGGCACTATTTCTGGTCTCACAACGGCAAAAAAAGACCACTATACCACCTCTGCCATTATTTTAACGGGTGGAACTTTCTTAAATGGGCTTGTGCACATTGGAGAAGAAAGCTTCCCCGCAGGACGTCGTGATGAAGAATCTATTGTTGACCTTGCAGACTGTCTTAAACGCCTAGATATTCGCATGGGCCGCATGAAAACAGGAACACCTGCACGGCTCTTACGCTCTAGTATAGATTTTTCAACCATGGAACTTGATGAAGCCGAACCCCTAGGATATCTTTATGAATTTCATCCACACCACGCCCAGACCACTCTATCGTCATACCTAACCCATACGAATGAATTAACGCACCAAATAATTCTAGGCAGTGCAGAACGTTCACCCATTTTTTCCAAAAGAATAACCGGAACGCCTACCCGTTACTGCCCTTCTATAGAGGACAAAGTCACCCGTTTTGCCGATAAAAAATCACACCATGTATTTGTTGAGCCAGAAGGGATTTTATCGGATGAAGTCTACCCTAATGGAATTTCAAACTCTCTTCCCCGCGACATACAAGACCAGTTAATCCATAGCATTAAAGGCTTTGAAAAAGCGGTCATTACCTCCTATGCCTATGGCATTGAATACGATTTTGTCCATCCAGACCAATTATCCCATACCCTTGAACTTAAAAAATACCCAGGGTTTTTCCTCGCAGGACAGATTAATGGCACAACAGGGTATGAAGAAGCTGCGGGGCAAGGTCTTATTGCAGGGATAAACGCTGCCCTCAAAGTAACCAATCGGCCTGCCTACGTAATGAGCCGGAACGAAGGATATATCGGCATTATGATTGACGATCTTGTTAGCATGGGCGTGGATGAACCCTACCGCATGTTCACCTCACGTGCGGAACGACGGCTTATTCTACGGCAAGACAATACTTTTGAACGCCTCTATAAAAAAGCCTATGAACTAGGACTCATTAATAAAAGCTTGCACGACGCCATAGAAGAAGAGGTAATCACCATAAAAGAGCTTATTGACTCCTTAGAAAAAAGTGGAAAAACCAAACTATTTGCACAACTCATTTCCAACAACAAGCCTGCTATGGTTAAGCAAGAGATTATACGCCTGAGTGAAAAGCCCCTCTCTCCGCGTGCACTTGAAACGGTTTATGCCGAAATTTTGTACGGCCCCTATAAAAAACGTGAACTTAAAGAGGTAGAAAAAAGCGAAACTTTACGAACCCTAGTTATACCTGATACTCTGGTATATGAAGGCATGCCCGGGCTCCCACGAGAACTTCAAGAAAAGCTTAAGCACCATAGGCCGCGCACTATAGCGCAAGCAGCTCTCATTCCAGGCATGACGCCCGCAACAGTGTCACTACTTATTTTTAAGGTTAGAGAAGCGATGGCGCAACGGGGTCGCCCCCCGGTCTAAATTTTTTCTCTAAACCAGTTAAAACAAGACTTATCCTGAAACAGGATTAAAGCCCGAAAAAGGAGATTAGAATAATGTATAGTAATGCACTTTTAAAAAAACTTCCAAAAGCGGATCTACACGTACACCTAGATGGATCTGTACGATTAAAAACCCTTGTAGAATTAGCTCAATCATCCGGCGTAGAACTTCCCTCCTACACTGAAAGCGGTCTACTGGAACTTGTTTTCAAACCTACATTTAATGATCTTGCCGATTATCTCTCCTGTTTTAGATATACCCTTCACATCTTTAAACATAAAGAAAACATAGAGCGATGCGCCTATGAATTAGCTCTCGACAACCTTGCAGAAAATGTTTATTACCTCGAGGTACGCTTTGCTCCCGAACTGCACACATCTCCAAGCTGTTCTATAGAAGACGCCATTCAAGCCACCAATAACGGACTTGCCCGTGCTGCGCGAGAACACAACCTTACCCCAGAGGTCCTATCCGGCGAAAAGCCTCCCTTTGTATACGGCATTATAGTATGTGCTATGCGATTTTTCCCCCATGAAAGCAACTCTAAAACTCACTTGCACAAAGCCGCACTAGATTTGGCCAAACGCGCCATTGCATGTCGAGACAAACTAGGTCTACCAATAGCAGGATTTGATGTAGTGGGCAGAGAAAAAGGGTGGAACGCACAGACCTTTGAAGATGCTTATAACTATGCGCACCAAAACCTTCTTCAGACAACCGCCCATGCAGGGGAAGAATTAGGATCCGCGAGTATTCTCGATGCAGTCAAATACCTATGCCCTGACCGCATAGGGCATGCCTTACATCTGTTCCATCAAAGCAAAGATGATTGCGATGATTGTGAGCATTCAACAGCCTTTATGGAACGCATAGCCTCTTTTATCGGTAAAATGGGGATCCCTATCGAAGTCTGTATTTCAAGCAATTTTCAAACAAACCCTACGTTAAAAAGCCTAAACGACCACGTTGTCACAGAACTTATAATGCGTGATATGCCCTTTATTTTGTGCACAGATAACCGGCTAATAAGCCACACTAGTGTTACGCAAGAATATGAAATTCTTCTACACCACCATCTCCTAGAACCTGCAGCCATAAAAAAATTAGTTCTACAAGGGTTTCACCATAGCTTTTTCCTAGGAACTTTAGCTCAAAAAAAGCTCTTTCTAGAGCGTATCGAAAATTTTTACGATAAAATCGTATCATCATAAAAAAGAAATTACTCAAAAAATAGCGAGAATATACGCCGCAAATTCCATTTTATCTGGTTTTATGCTATAGTTTAAGAAATAATATTCTACAGGATTAAATCCTGGAAAAGGAAATAAGCGTTATGATTAAAAAAGATTATTACGAAATACTCGGCATCGCAAAAAGCGCAACTCCAGATGAGATAAAACAGGCCTATCGCAAGCTTGCACTTAAATATCATCCGGACCGCAATCCCGATAATAAAGAGGCTGAAGAAAAGTTCAAAGAAGCCGCAGAAGCTTATGAGGTTCTTTCACACCCTGAAAAACGTTCTCGTTATGACCAATTTGGCCATGCCGCAGGAGCTCCAGGGGGTGCAGGACAAGGCTTTAGCGGATTTGAGAATATGGATGACATATTCGAACATTTTGGCGATATCTTTGGAGACTTATTTGGTGGCCCTCGCCAAAAGAAAACACGAAAAACGGGCCCTTCTGCTCGTCGCGGGCATGACCTGGAACGTGAAATTTCATTGACCTTGGAAGAAGCTTTTTCGGGAACCAAAAAAGAGATTACCTATTACCACTTTATCACCTGTGAAACCTGCAATGGGAAAGGTACTCAAGAGGGAACGTCCGCCGAAACCTGCGGAGAATGCCGCGGTACAGGGCAAGTGCATTATCGCCAAGGCATTTTTGTCTACTCCCAAACCTGTCCCACCTGTTCCGGCCAAGGGTTTCTCATAAAAAGTCCTTGTGCAGCATGCCAGGGGCAATCGCGCATCCAAAAGTATGATACCCTCTCGATCACCGTCCCTAAGGGAATTTTTGACGGAGCAGAACTTCGAGTTTCTGGCAAAGGAGATGCAGGCGTCTACGGAGGAAAATCAGGAGACCTGATCATAACCGTAAAAGTTATGCCTCATAAAACCTTTAAGCGTGTTGAAGATGATATCGAATGTACGGTATCTCTAACCTATCCTCAACTTGTGCTTGGAGCGCAGGTCGAAATTACAACGATTGATGGAGAAAAAGAGACCATCAAAATTCCTAAAGGGTGCCCCGTTGGAAAACGTATTGTTGCCAAGGGACTAGGATTCCATAAAATCCGATCTAAAGGCCGTGGAGACCTTATTATCTCTACCACCTGCCACATTCCTACAACGCTTTCTAAAGATGCCGAAATGACATTGCGTGCCTACTCAGAACAGATAGGCAGCTCAGTAGATGATGAATCTACGGGAGCTATCTCTGGATTCTTCAAACGCTTTCTTGGCTAAAAACTTAAGTGGGGCAGAGCTTTCCTCTGCCCCTGCATGGGCCTTCGTCTTACGAACCCGTTTTGACAGACAACTTATACTAACACTTTCCCTCTGCAGATCCTTTTGGGGCAGCACATGCATATCTCAAAATAGCGGCAATCTGCCCATAATTCTTCAACATCCCAGGTTTGAAAAAGGTTATTGTACCCCCTTTATCCAGAACCATTTCCATAAGCAAATTCACTAAATCGTCGGTAACGTTAGGTCCCTTTGGATCTGTCGCCAACATAATCCGCTCACGATGTTCTTTATCAATAACACCAGCAACGGTATACCCATCTTCAACGAAAAGATCTTTTATACGCCCTTCATAGGCCATACGCCAGACCTGCTCAATACCAAGTGCATGATGTAACTTTCCAATTGCCTCATCCAATTCAACTAATTTGTGTGCACTAACCCCATCAAGGTATTTCTGAACCTCTGACCAAATCACTTTCTCCAGATCACGCACACTCTTATGAGCAAAGTCCCCATGAACCTTCCCCGCTATTTTATGCTTAGTAATAGCATCAAAAAGCGCGATGTTTTTTTCGGCGCCCACCACAAAAAGAGGCCGTTTATACGCTGCAGTAAAACGAACAAGCAGCTCATCTACGGTTTTAAAGAACGTCTTTTTTCGGTCATCCAGGTACTGAGAATCAAGGTGTGAGTTTCTCCCCATAGACTCGACACCACGATATTCAAAGGTCTCAATATCCGGCTTAACGTAGTCAAGCGGAAACCCATCTCGAGAAATGCCAAGTGTATCCGCCACCGGCTCAACAACCTCACTCAAGGCATTGCCTGTACCATAAAACAGCCGCGTTGGAGTTTCACTGAGAGCCAATACCCAATAATTAGCCTCACGATTAAGTGCCAACAGAATATCGCGCACGAAAAACGTTGATTCAATAGCCACCCGATTTTCTACCGGAAATGGCAATGAATAGACAAATTTAACATCTTCATTAACAAAAATAGCCAGCCCATCGGTAGAATGACCATAATCTATAGTATTAACTATACTATCCAAGTTCTCCAACAGTTTCTTAATATCTCGCTCCGGAAACTCTTTTGCCAAGCGTTCTTTTACTTCAGAAACCAGATTCTTGACCACAATAGGATCTTTTTCGCACGCAGGCATAGTCCGATGCGTTCTTACGAGAATCGAGACTGAGGGATATTTTTGATGGGACTCAAGAAATTTAAGATCTTTACGGTTCATACTTGCACCCTTTTTTAGGATTTAACTAACATTAAATCCTGTTTTTTTCAGACAATGTCTTGCCGTTAACACCCTTACTATAAAATTAGATGCCCATAACGCGCAAGAAAAAGATGTTACGATCGCCACAAAAATGTACGCCGCCACCCAAAATCCATAAAAATATGGGAAAAACAGCCCAAGAAAAAAAACAGACCCGCCTGTAAAATCTCGGACCTAAATTTAGGAATAATAAAAGAGAGCCAGCCACACATGCCCGCAACCAGCAAAAACAGAAAATAGATATTATGGAAAATCCCTCGATGCCGCGAGAGAGAAGCCAAGACGCCCACCGCCGCACAAGCACCAGCCATCCAGACAGATTTAACCAAAAGACTAACCAGAATAAACATCAATAATAGAGCGTAGAAAAAACGTCTCCCGCGCCCCGAGGTATCCACATCAGGGAAAAACGCTCCCCATACCATAAAGGCAACGTCCACCACGAGCATTAGAGGACTAACACCCCACCATACCCCCACAAAAACGAGCGGTATAGATAACCCAAAAGCACCTAAGGCATGCCCACGGTATCCCGGCATAATATGCCCTTACATAACCTTTATCGAGGTAAAAGAGATACCTGGATAATAAAATTTAAGAATATCCATATAGTTCCACCCCTCACGCACCATCTGACGAGCACCCCATTGGCACAACCCCAAATGATGGCCACATCCATGACCCGAAACCACAATCTTCTTGCCCTCTTTTTTCATTGAGAAACATAAACTCTTAATATCTTTTAAGAGAGAATAGATTTTTTGACCTGAAAGAGCAATCCATGCAGAATTAGTCTTGACCTGAACCTCACGCACCACGCCCGCTCTATCCCGACGAAGAACTCGAAGATCCTTTACAGGAACTGCATCCTCTATACCCGCCTGAATAAGCGATTTAAAATCCGACGTCTGATACTTAACTTTCCACGAATAGAGACTACAATTTTTACAGTAGGTGCAGGGATAATCACGCCTTAAATAGGGCGCCTTAACAAAATCAACCCCTTCAAGATCCGCCGGAATAACTCCGCCACAACAGGCGTCATACATCGCCTCTATAGGCTTCCCTTTAAAAGACATTACCACGCCGTGCGTCTCTTCTAAGGCCTTTCTTAATCCCACAAACTCATGCAAGCCTTTATAGGTCTGATCAATATTAGTTGCACGAATATCATACGGCCTGAAAAAACTACCATCCACCTTTTCACGTCGAGCATTCAGCACTTTATTGACCACGTAGGTCCTACAGGCTATAGCAAGCGCTTTATTAACTTCTAAGGGCCAACCTGGCCAACTTTCCCACCGTAAAACAGAGAAGAGATAATCTTCTATATCCACCTTGTTCACCAGGTAACAGATCCCTTTTTCTGGGGAATAGGTGATTACAAACGAACCGGCATACCGATTATCACCACACGAAGTCTCATCTCCTGACGGAATAATTTCGACACAATTTTTTATCAACCGACGTCCATTTAAAGTAAGCCGGCCTTTCCTAAATGCAATCCGTATCTTATTCCCTTTTACCTTATCAACGGTCCCGTCATCCGGGTCCCGCAAAGAAAAACCGGTAGAGACAAGTTCCCATGAAAAGCAGTCGCCTTGTGATGCCTCTACAAGCAAGACGCGAACATCAAACTTATCCGATGGCTGCTCACCACCGCCGCCTGCAAAACCTAATCCCACACACATCAAAAAAAACCAAAAAAACTTCTGCAATTTCATTTTATTCCATCTTTAAAACATAGCTGGGCTAACAGTTTATAACTATCCATATTCAAAACAGAGGATTAAATCCTATTCACAAACCCGCTCGCTCACGCAAAGAGGGCGGAATACTGTTTTTTGTGTCTATTCCTTTGTTGGCCATCAAATCTGCCAGCTTATTTTCTTCACGGCGCACGTGCTTAATTGTATAGTCAAAGAGACTCAATAGCCCCATAGCACGCCCATGAAGAATTTTTAGCTCCGGCTTTTTTACCTTATAAATTCCCGTTATCTGCCGGACCAAAAGCTCAGAATCTGAAAAGACTGCTAACTTTGCACCTGCAACACAATCCTGTGCCGCTGCAAGCCCCAACAACAATGCCTGGTACTCTGCCTCATTGTTTGTCAATGAACCCAAATAAAACCCTTCACAGAAGAGCATCTTCTCCCCACAGCGCAAACAAACGCCTGCACCTGCAGGTCCCGGATTATTTCGAGCGGCCCCATCAATATATAAAATACAAGTTTCATGACCGTGCATCAGAGCGGCTCCTCTTGGAATTGACGCATAAAGCTACCTTCCAAAAGCAATCTACGGCACTGCTGGCAGGCGACAATTAGATGCCGCTCAACCGAGCCCTGGTCCCCTCGCGCCACTATGCTTCCGCAGCCGGAACAGACTCCCTGTTCCATAGCCACAGCCGGGTCTTCAAAATGTTCGCGCATAGATTCATATAACGAAAGCTGAGCTTCCAAAACTCCCTCTCGCTTTAATACACGCACCGTATCCCGTACCGGAAGCTGCTCATTTATAAGCTCAATTTCATGATTAAGCTGTGCCACCGCATCGTCAATCTTTTTAAGACGCTCAGCATACTCTTTTTCTATGCCCGCAACCTTTGGTTCAAGCTCCTCGATATTTTTCCATATATCTAAAAGACGAGTTTCAAGGCCATCCCGTTGGGCAACCAGCGCTTCACACTCATGCTGCAAGGCAAGATATTCCTTAGCACCGGATGTTTTTTCTAGACGCTGCTCTTTTTTAGAGAGATCTTGTGCAAGGGATGCTAATTCAAGTTCTACTTCATCTTTAGCTTTACGTTCACTTTTTAACAGCGCACGGTCACGGTCAAGGCTCGCTTGCACTAGAACCTGCTGTGCCGCAAGTTCATCAACCTGAGATTTTAATAATTTTTTTTTCTTTTTTAAGGCTGTAGTAGCCTGATCGAAAAGTACCAATGATACAAAACGGCTGTAGGGGGTATTTTCCATGCGTGAGCTACCTTAACGTGCGGGGGGAATTTTGGTGGGCCCACCAGGACTTGAACCTGGGACCTCTCGGTTATGAGCCGATTGCTCTGACCAACTGAGCTATGGGCCCCGAAAGCGCTCTCAC
>CAYRPI010000012.1:0-18025 GCA_964426225.1 uncultured Candidatus Babeliaceae bacterium
GAAACTCCGCTTGCTTTAAACCCTAGACGTGGTCGTTCATCACGAATTTGAGCAATCCCCGTTGCAGGCACCCCTGTATTTTCTACTATGATCGAGGCTATAAGAGTAACATTACCCGTCCAAGACGATGGCTGTGGAGGAATTACCCCATTCTGAGCATCTAGCAACGTGGCATAAAGTTGCTGGCCATAAACCAACAAATACTGCTCGCCACCAACGGTTCCATCACCATTAACCAGATAAAATGCGTGCCGCACAAAAGGAGTTGCTGGTGGTATGGGCGTCAACGCTGAACCGTTGTCATAGTTTTGATAATCAACAAAGTTTTGACTGGTCGTAGAATAGGTCGTTGGAGAATTATGACAATACGCTATCCACGTTATCCCAGTTCCTCCTGCAGGATTATACTGCTGCGTACCGTAAAAATAGATGCCCTGCCCAACATTAAGCATGAGCGGAATCACATTTTGACTCACCAAAGAGCCCGAAGCATACACTGGGCCCAATGCCTGCATCCAAGAATAGTTTAATGTCGTCGCCGTATGATTCATATTTTCAGGCATTTTCTGAGGGAAAATAGTAGCGGTCGCATTTGTATTCACTTTTCCCAACAAGATAGTAGTCAACAAATCTGGTTCCGAAGTCGCTGCATGGGCAACTCCACTATTATCAATATAAATAAAGTTTCCAGTATTATCCGTAAGCGGAATTCCCGTCTGAGCACCCCATGTAATATACTTCAGATAATAATTGGGCGATGTCCCCACCATGGCATAGCCAGAACCAGCCGCAACATCGCACAACAGACCAGTCGCCGTAAAGGTCCCTCCAGACATAAGCCCTAAATTGGCACCCTGCTCAATCTGATTACTTATATTTGTTACCTGAGGGAACGTATTCCCCATAAGCAAAGGACCTGCGGTGACCGTACCTGTATTTACCGGATCGGTAAAAAAGACGGTAAGCGCAGCTATAGGATTTATATAAACTTTATTCTGATTAAAAAAACCGTTTATAGTACCTGTTGTTCCAGGATGATCAACATAAACATCCCAAAGACTATTATTTCTGGCAGTCACCCCTCCAAGGGTCAAACTCGGTCCTGCACCTGCATTTACAACATTAAATGCCGTAGTAAAGCCATGCAAATTCGAAGCCTGAAGATCCAATAAAGCCCCACCAGTAATCGTACACCCTGTGCCAGGAACTAAAGCTGTACCTATAGTTCCTAAATCTAACCCCACAGCATCAAGGACCACCTTGGTTCCACTTATATCCAGCACACTGTTTAAAACAGGGTTTGTAACGGCACCCCAAACCAATCCATCCATCTGTACGCTAACCGGATTAGTACTTCCACGAACCCTAACACCAGTAACAAAAGAAGCATTAGAAAGTATTATTCCTAATCTCAAAACCAAAGACGTATAGGGCCCCGTTGCATCGTCTACATCAACCAAAATGTTATTATTAGCAAAGATACAACCATCTATGGTAAAAATCCCATCTCCCCCATGATAGACTATACCTGCATATCCCGCTCCCGTTGCCCCGGTAATCTTAATATTCCCCACCAAACAATCAGGAGCTCCTGCAACCACGTACTGGTTAGGTATTCTCGCCTGAATAGTACTAGTACCGCCCCCCATACCAACAAGCGCAATATAAGATTGTAAAGTTATGGGATCCTCTATAAAAATACCCGGACCCACCTCAATA
This sequence comes from uncultured Candidatus Babeliaceae bacterium, assembly GCA_964426225.1. GTDB lineage: Bacteria > Babelota > Babeliae > Babelales > Babelaceae > UBA12395. Next base: position 1,720 of record CAYRPI010000012.1, read on the forward strand.
ATAAAGCGATTAGTAAGTGATGGACCTTGCGCAATGGCGTATGCAACAGCTGCATTTATAGTATTAAACTGGTTAGGCCCAGAAATAGTACCCTTGGTAACTTGCAACACATTTTTAGCAAGAGCCGGAATGCCATCAAGAAAATAAGCGCCCGCATTAACGCTTAATAATCCAGACGTTTGAGCAGCCTGCAAATAAGAGGAGCCACCCACTGTAAGATTACTAGATCCCCCACTCAAACTAAGAGCCCCCGTCATGGTATCCCCAGCCTTCAAGACATTCAATGAAGAAGCTCCCGTTACACTACCCGTAACATTACCCGAAAGATTTGCCGTAATAGTTCCGGCAGAAAAACCTCCGGTTGTTCCATCTCGCAAGACAATAGTATTAAAAGTATTGCTCGTAGTTGCAGTAGTTGCACTATTTGAAACTTTTAGAGGTGTTGAAATGGTTGCCAATTTGGCATCCGTAATAGTCCCATCTGTAATATCATTATTCACAATTGCGGAAGTTGATAACAATCCCCCAGCATCTGTATGGACAACCCCAGGCCCCGCAAGCTGTGGAATTGTTACAGAACCTGAAGAAGAAATAGTAAGCCGCGATAAAGCATTGGTAGAAAAGGCAAGCGAATTAGCACCTGGAGAATAGATTCCTGTATTCAAGTCCCCCGCAAAAGAATAGGAAGGTTCAACCGGATCACCAAGGGGAACTGCAATCTGGCCAGACCCAAGCTCAAAACGCGCAGTTGGCGTTGTAGGCCCAAGGCCAAGATTACCATCCGCTGTCAGCACCAAAGGCGCGGCCCAATTAAGTCCATTCCACCGATTCATTACAAATGCATGATCCACCGGTCGTTTATTAATCCTCCACGACCGAGCCAAAGCCCAATCCGGTGTCGCAGGATCACCAGCAGATGCATAGGAACCCAGAACAACCCCTGTAATTTTTGAATGCGCATCGATTCCACGTGCAAAGGCAGAGAGATATACATCCCCATTAACTGCTGCCACAGAACTAACCGCAGTTCTTCCACCAAGAACCTCTTCTGTAAGCTCAAATGCCTGACCTCGAAATCCAAACCAATCACTTACATAGCGCTGTGCTGGGTCATTTACCCCATTACCCGTCAAAATTCTGGACATAACATAGTTTTGCTGAGCAAATTTGCCAATACTATGTATATTAGTAACAATATCAACAACATCAAAGAAGGTATTGGCAGGATCTGAAACAAAAAACTTTGCAGGGTCCATTCCATACACCAAATCACCCCCCACATGCAATTTAGCGGTTCCATCAACCTGCTTATAATGGGTAACAATGCCATATATTCGCAAATTACCAAAACTCTCCACCCGTCCTAGGCCTTCAGCAACTATAGCATTTTGAACATCATAAATACGCGAAGCCTCTAATGTTAAATATGAGGCATCACGCGCCAAAACCCCATCCCCAGGACCAGCAGGATCCGACGATAGCCACCCCGAAACAATGGTCATCTCCGTCTCTGGTACTGCCGCGCTAGTGCACTGTATCCGCACCTGCTGATTGGCACAGTAGGCAACGGTCAAATCGGTCGCATTTACAAAGGCACTATTATCCGCCAAAATTCCACAATCACCACACTCAACAACAAAACAAGTCGACAACACCACAACTTGTAATTGGGGAATATCATCAATTGCATCCACCTCGATACCGCGATAGCACCCTTCCACATAAATATTAAAAAGCCCATAACGAGCTACTCCTGTAACACGAACACCCGTACTACCAGATGTATTAGCGTACCCAAGTATGCCCGAGCCATTAATAGAAAGGTCTTGCAATGAAAATGTACCTGAACCCGCCATTTGACTCAAAACTAAAATTGGTTGACCGACAAGCGTATCTGTCGGGACCAAAATAGTACCCCCTATACTTGAACCAATAATGGCTCGAATAAAGGGGTTAACAACCTCTATGGTAGAATCGATATAGTGATAACCCGACCTAATCCAAATAGTAGTAGGCTCCGTTGCATTAGCATTGGCCCAATCAACGGCATCCTTAACCGTACTATAATATTTACCAGGCACCGTTGGACAATCTTTAATCACCTGAATTGAATTTTTAACTCCCGTAGGCAAAATAGCAGACAGAGTACCTGCACTATTAGCTACCACATACCGATCACTTAATCCAGCTAGAGGGTAAAGCGTTGTATCACCCATGTTTGAAATAAAAAGCCGATTAGTACCATGTGTCTCCAAATTCAATCCAAAATTATCATTAGTTCCAATTACAATGTCATGATTAAAGGAGTTACCCCCATCACTTATATTACCAACACCCCCTCCACCAGAAGTCCAAAACATGTTGCCATTCACATCACTCACCAAATATTCATTACTTGTAGGAGCAGAAGGAGGAAAGCGTAAGGTATAATCTGCAGGCATTACAGCTGCAGCCTTAAGCGTTAGGCTATTGGTTCCATTAACATGATCTTCAAAGAACTTTATACCGTTTTGAGAAATATTAAGAGACCCAACTACGTCAATATCTCGCGGTAAAGGCGGGTTAATAGAACCTGGAGGATAAGGGAGCGGTTCTTGAAAGGTAGTCTGTGGAAGTCGCGGAGCCCGCAAAGTTCTACTTATCCCAGGATTTAATCCTGAAACTTGATTCTTTAATAACGATGCCAGAACTAAAGTTGAAGAGATCGACAAACTCTGTTTTTCGTGCTGAGCAGCCAATGAAAAAAGAGGCGAAAGGAAAAGGGTAAACGATAAAAAACAAGCCAGTTGTTTTCTAATATATTTATTAAAAAGCTTCATATATCAGACTTCTCCCCTTTTTTATCATGTCAAAATTTAACATCTACCAAATGCGCTTTTAAAAGACGCTTTATAGACGCTAACAACTCTAATAAAAGATAGAAGAAAAATCTATAGCACTCAAAAAGGGGTAAGAAAAAATTCTTACCCCTAAAATACTAACTATGTCAAAGATGCCGTAATAAAAACCATTTTTTATGGGCGCTATACGGTAACTCTTTTACTTTTCATGAAAGAAAGTGTGGAATATGTAATTATCATCGCCCCCCACAAGAATGACCCCCATACCTTCGCTTGCCGTTTCTTGGTCTAAATAATTAATAATATGGGAAGCATTTACGTTTTTATTAATGCGCGCTTTTATTCTGTCAAAACAATTTTCTGCCTTATTTCCAATTATCATAAAACAATTTATAAGTATCGCTTTACTGTTTCCAGCAAGCTTAATGTTATGATTTAAAAGTATAGGACTATTAGGATCGGTTATTAAAGCGCCAAATTTTAAAAGATTTTCTCTGGTTGCAATATAAGCGAAAGGAGTGTGATAGGCATCCTGCTTAAAAAATGAAGGTGTATTAGTAGTCTTTTTAGTAGGATTGTTTGGAGTTTTAAGCTGGCCACTGAAAAATGGAATTCCTTTGTTCATCTTAGACTTTTTAATCACTAGCGCAATTCTTTGTCTTTTGAGATAAAAAGCAAAGAAATACGCATTTTCACACGTTGTTTCTTGCATTTCCTCACTGATTCCAACAACTTTTTTTGTAGCAAGCGGATTAACCAACTTTAATTCTGAATTCTCATCTTTAATGTCACTCTTTTTTCCGTCAATATCAGTAGAATCCAGTTCAACTAATTTAGACAGCTCATCTTGTGGCAAAAGCTTCAAATACTTAATCAGATCTATTTTCTTTTCTTTAAGTGCAATGTCGTAGGCGGTCTTTCCATCCTCGTTTTTTGCCTTAATATTAGCGCCGTTTTCAAGAAGTAGTTGAACTATCTTTACACAACCATTTCTACATGCCGCATGCAACGGAGTCCATCCATAAGAATCCTTATTAACACCAGCACCCTTGCCAATAAGTAGTTTAACTATATCTATATAACCGCCTTCACAGGCCGCATTCAAAGGAGTCCATCCAAAATCATCCCCATTAACACAGGCGCCCTTATTAAGAAGTAGTTGAACTATCTCTGTATAACCATGTTCACATGCCACTGCCAGCGGGGTATCTAAAGAATCATTCCCGTTAACATTGGCGCCGTTGTTAAGAAGTAGTTGAACTATCTCTGTATAACCATGTTCACATGCCACATACAACGGAGTACGCCCACAACAATCCTTATTAACATCAGCACCTTTGTTAATAAGTAGTTCAACTAGTTTCAGATTACCTGTTTGGCACAAGAGAAACAACGAAGTCCGTCCACACCTATCCTGAAAATTAATCTTAGCGCCCTCGTCAAGAAGTCGTTTGACTATTTCTAGTTTATCTTTTTGGCACGCAAAAAACAGCGGAGATCGTCCATCCTTATCTTCAAGATTAATAGCTCCAGGATGTTTTTTTATATATTTTTCAAATTGGGTAAGATTTATGCTTTGAGACAGGATCAGTCCGTGTAGACGGCTGACAAAGGGACGCTTAATATCTTTCATTTTTGACTTTGGAAAAGTGTCCTCTTTAACTAACTTAGGCAACGTACTTTGCGACAAAGGCTTCAAAAGCTGCTGATCTATTTTATTTTCAGGCGTTTTCACAACAATAATTGATGTAACTAGATTGTTCTTATTAACATTCTCATCTAATGGATTCTGCTTCAATTCTTTTAAATTGTTCTTATTAGCATTATCATCTTTAAGAAGCTCACTATTCTTTGTTTTTAATTCTGAAGAATCACCCTCTTTAACTAACTTAGGCAGCGTACTTTGCGGCAAAGACCCCAAAAACTTAAGCAATTCTGTTTTCTTTTCCTCGGATGCAATGTCGTAAGCAGTCTTTCCAGTCCTATCTTGCACCCAAATATTAGCGCCTTTTTTTACAAGTAGTTCAACTATCTTTATAGAACCATTTTTACATGCCGCATGCAACGGAGTCCATTTATAACAATCCTTATTAACATCAGCACCCATTCCTACAAGTAGTTCAACTTGTTCCTGATTGCCTCTTTGGCACGCAAGAAACAGCGGAGTTATTCCCTTAATCTTTTTATCAATATCTCCAGGATGTTCTTTTATATATTGTTTAATTCTTGTAAGACTTACGCCTTGAAGCTTAATCAGGTCGTGTAAACCGCTGTTAGAAACGGAAGATTTTTTCAACGACGTACTTTGCGGCAAAGGATTCAAAAGCTCAAGCAGATCTGTTTTTTCCCCTTCATTTATTTTTTTCAGTTCAACTGCAATGTCGTAGGCAGTTTTTTCATCCCCATTTTTTGCCTTAATATTAGCGCCCTTGTTAATAAGTAATCTGACTATCTCTAGTAGTTTACCTATCTCTATAGAATCGTTTTTACATGCCGCATGCAACGGAGTCCATCCAAAATTAGCAGCCTTATTAACATCAGCACCGTTGTTAATAAGTAGTTTAACTAGTTCCAGATTTCCTTTTTTACACATGAGAAACAACGAAGACCGGCCATCCTTATCTTGAAGATTAATATTAGCGCCTATTTCTAGAAATTTTTTAACTGTTTCTAATTCGCCTTTTTGACACGCAAGAAGCAGCGGAGGCCGCCCCGCATCATCCTTTTTATTAATATCTTCGGGATGGTCTTTCATATGTTGTTTAATGTCTTCAAAACTTATGCCTATATACCTTCCGTGTTTTCGCTTGTTCGTAAAAGCGGGAGGCGTTTTCACTTTAACAAACTTAGGCAATGTACTTTGCGGCAAGGGCTTCACAAGCTTTTGCAGATCTATTTTCTTTTCTTTAACGAGAGGCGTTTTCACAACAATAGTTGACTCACCTAGATTGTTCTTATTAGCATTCTCATCTTTAAGAAGCTCACTATCCTTTGTTTTTGATTCTGAAGAACCACCCTCTTTAACTAACTTAGGCAACGTACTTTGCGGTAAAGGATTCAAAAGCTTTTGCAAATCTATTTTTTTTTGCTCGTTCTTTTCTTCAGATGCAATGTCGTAGGCACTCTTTCCCTCATTGTTTTTTACCCCAATATTAGCTTGCTTTTCTATAAGCAGTTTAACTATCTCTAAAAAACCATTTTTACATGCCACATGCAACGGAGTCTGTCCATCCTTATCTTGAAGATTAACATCAGCACCCTTATTAATAAGTAGTTCAACTAGCTCCTGATTGCCTTTTTTACACATGAGAAACAACGAAGACCGGCCATCCTTATCTTGAAGATTAATATTAGCGCCTATTTCTAGAAATTTTTTAACTGTTTCTAATTCGCCTTTTTGACACGCAAGAAGCAGCGGAGGCCGCCCCGCCTCATCCTTTTTATTAATATCTTCGGGATGGTCTTTCATATGTTGTTTAATGGCTTCAAAACTTATGCCTATATACCTTCCGTGTTTTCGCTTGCTCGCAAAAGCAGGAGGCGTTTTCACTTTAACTAACTTAGGCAACGTACTTTGCGGCAAAGGCTTCAAAAACTGCAAATCTATTTTCTTTTCTTTAACGAGAGGCGTTTTGACGACAATAGTTGACTCACCTAGATTGTTCTTATTAGCATTCTCACCTAATGGTTTCTGCTTCAATTCTTTTAAATTATTCTTATTAACATTCTCATCTTTAAGAAGCTCACTATCCTTTGTTTTTGATGAAGAACCACCCTTTTTTTGAAGTAGTCCAGCTATCCTCCGAAAACCATTTTTACGTGCCACATACAACGGAGTCCATCCAGAATTATCAGCCTTATTAACATCAGCCCCATTTTTTAGAAGTAGTTCAACTAACGCCAGATTGCCTTTTTTGCACATGAGAAATAACGGTGTCTGTCCATATATATCCTGAAGATCAACATCTGCACCATTATTAAGAAGTAATTGAACTATTTCAAATTTACCTTTAAGGTGAATTTGACATGCAAAATATAATGGAGATCTTCCCTTTCCATCCTTTTTATTAATATCTTCAGGATGTTCTTTTATATATAGTTTAATGCTTTCAGGACTTATCATTTGAGACTCGATCAGGTCGTGTAAACCCGTCGCAAAAACAGACGCGCAAAATATACTTAAAAGACCACACACAGCTATAAATGCAAATTTATTCATTTTTTAATTCCTCTATTTTTATGAAAGAAAGCGCTTTGGAAAAATCTATTTTCTACTAGAACAATTAATGTTTGCTCATAATAAATTAATTACAATATAACATACAATTGCAAAAAAGCAAGATTAAAATGGTTTTTCAAATTTATAAAATAATAATAACAACTAATTTTTTATAAAAAATGAAGATAGACAACTATTTTTGAAAGCATTCAAAAGAGCTACAATAAAGCGCAACACCCCTAAGTGTATGATATTAACGAGCAAAAAACAGATACACAAATGCCACCCAAAAAAATTTTATAATTGTGCAATGGCCTTCTATGGTTGCTGGCCCAGCCGTCGCTTGCGTGGGTAATATCTTTGAAGTATGACTAAGCTATGGCGGGCGGGCACCCAAAAAAATTTATAATTGTGCAATGGCCTTCTATGGTTGCCCGAAAAACACATACTTACGCCGCTTCTCTCCAACTCTATAAAGCTCTTCTTTAAGAACAAATTTTTTCTCCCGCTCAATCGGCGACCAGTTATTTGCAGCCCAATAAACCAATGTTGCAGCGCGATACGGGCTTGAACCTTTAAACATATGAAAAAGTTCTTCTGGCTTTAGCGATGCACGAGCACAAACAAGATCAAGCGAATAGGCTGTCTTTCGCAAGAAAGTCCTCCAATCAAGAGATACAACCTCAACCCCTTCCAACCCCAACGTATTGATAACTAATTTTAAAAATTCACATTTTTTTTCAGTTACTTCGACAAGCACCACCGATAAATGTGGATATTTTATTTTCAATGGCAATGCTGGAAACCCTGCGCCTGAGCCTATATCAGCAAACATTTTTATAGCATTAAAGTCGTAAAACTTCCCCAGCAAAAGAGAATCGAGAAAGTGATAATTTATCACCTCTTCTAAATCCGTAATGGCCGTGAGATTATGTTTTTTGTTCCATTTTATTAACAGCCCATGATACGTCTGGAATGCATGAAGCTGTGTCTCTGTAAGCTCTGCCTCTTTTGCAAAAGCGCCCCATAGTGCCTGCGATATATCCACAAAAACTCCATCCATTCATTAATTTTTAAAATCAGGACTCAATCCTGGAACAGGACTTGATCCTAGAACTTGTATTTACCAACTTTTTAAGTTTACCAGCTTTTTAAAGCGACACACAACCAAAGCAATCTCTAGTTTTCAACCTCCCCCCTATGTTAAGGTACACAATGTAGGGACAGGATTTAATCCTGAAACAAAAAAACGTAAAAAACAGAGTTTAATCCTAAGGACACTCTATGAATAAATTATTAATCATGCTGATAGCAACCACCTATCTTATGACTAGTGAACAAAGCGCCATCGCAAAACAAAGTGATAAAACAGACGGAATCGAACAGCGCATAGCCTCCCCCATTATCACCTTTTTTTTATCACCCTTAATTATAAAAACTACTGAGAATTCTAAAGTATCCCTAGATTTCTCCAACATTGAAAAACTATCAAAAAACCTTCTTAAATATGAACTTTTACCAGAACTAGAGCCCGATTTCCACCAAAAACCTATTGGCCTGTATGTCTCCTACAAAGGTTTTTTGGATATGACAGATGAAAATGGACAAATTTATCTACCCCGCAAACATGCCGAAGATAAAATAACTATCATCGTCACAAAACATATCTACCCTATCATCCTAGAGGGGCAGACCGTTGAATTCTTCGTCCGCAAAAAAGGTGGCGACGCCGCTTACTATGAATTAACTCGCACCAAAGACGAAAAGACAGGTGTTTTCACCTGGGAGACCAAAAAAATACCAACCCCCACTTCTATAAAAATACCACTGGATGCTCTAATTTTCTATGCAGCACCACGCGACATTTTCATTCCAGAAGGCACCACCATCGCCTCAGGAGGTCCGAACTTAGTTTTGCCGACCGCTTACCCTACCAAGTATTTAAACAAAGACCTAAACGCACTCTCGTTCTTAAAATACAACCGACGGTTTTTTACGCCAACTTCTCAAGAAACGGTCTATCGTTATGCCGCCGACAGGTACACCAAAAATCTCCGACCCCTTTAATAAAAAACAAAATTCAGGATTTAATCCTGGAGCCCAGAAAGGTTTTAATATGCAACTCTTTATCTCCCTCAATCACCAAGATCTAAATGACGCACTAGCCTGCGCCAAAAAAGTAGAACCCTTTTGCCAAGCATTTAGAATAGGCCCTGTTTTGTTAGCACATTATGGCCTAAAAGCTCTCAAAGCGTTCCGTGAAAACTTCCCTCAAAAACCTTTAATAAGCGATACAAAAATATTAGACCATGAAAAAGAGATGATTACACTAATTGCACCAACGGGATGCACCTGGATAACAGCCCTTGCGGCCGCTCATCCTCGCATTATTCGCGCTACCTGCATACATGCCAAAGAGGCCGGCATAAAAGTTATGCTCGACCTCCTCGGTCCACAAAATATGGGGCAACAAGCCGTGGATGCCCAAAGTCTTGGCGTCTCGGCGCTCGTTTTTCACTGCATAGCAGAAAATGACGAAATAGACTTGCTTCTTGATCGCTGGGATCTAGCGCGGAGCAATACGTCTCTACCTATCTATGCATCAACGGGAATTACTCGCGCCACTATTGCTCAGGTTTTAAAGCTTAATCCGGATGGGATTATACTCGGTGGTGCGATTACCGAAAGCCCCGATCCTGCAGCGGAAGCAGCTTATTTTGCCAAACTCATTGCAGCGTAAATCCAATTACATATTCCGCCACTTACTACCCTCGTCGCTCACATGCCGATAGTAAAAACAGCCAGAAGTCCAGTAGGATCGCAGGCCAAATTTCATTATAAAAATATAACGGTAAGACTTCCCCCCCACGTTGTATTCCCATAATGCTTTCAACTCTTCCATAGATTTTTTCTGCTCAGATGTTCTATTATCGACATTGCCACCCACTGGATCGGCAACATATTTCTTCTGCGCGTTCTCGCGCCATGCACGCATCCCTTGTAAAATCTTAACTCCCGCTCGAGCCTTTGCAACAATCGAATTTTTAGGCCAAAGGCCTTCTATGCCTGTTATATCTCCTACTTTGCCCATAAAATTTTCTATAACCTGAAGGGCTTCTTCGCTGCTAACGTCCTTGCGGTTGTTATCAATGTCATACTTTACATCAAAGGCATTATCAAAACAGATAGGACAGAAATTGTCATCACTATCCAGAGCGTTTGATAATATCTCATTAATTATCCTTACAATCGCTGCCGCATGCTGTGTTACTCCGGATTCCTGGGGATTCCAAGGAACACTAAACTTTACATTAAGAGCATTAATATGATGCAAAATATCCTGCAAATCCCACTTTACGGATTTGAAGTAACCTATGTCGTCAGAAGAAGGAAGACTCCCATCCTTACTTATGAAAACCGGCTTAGCATAAGAATTGACATACTGATTAATAGTCGTCATTCTATTGCCAAGATACCCACGATTAATCTCATACCCAAATTCGCACCACTTTCTTTCTTTATCAACAACAGCTGCATCAATGACCAATTCAGCGGCAACGCCATATTTTTTTAGTTCAACTGAGTTATCACCAATCAATTTTTTCCAACGAGCCACAAGGGCATCCCAATTCTCGAGAAAATCTGCAACCGCCTTATTCGTATTGGTAAATCCCCTAAGCTTTACAATAGTCGCACCAAAGTTTGAAATAATTTTTCGTGCCGTATCAATATCCTGATTAAGCCCCTCAATCTTGGTCCCCTTTTTTATCTGAGGTTCATAGTCCTCAACACGTTCAATGGCACATTCAAAAACATGTTTGACTACGCGCAAAAACAGCCCCAGATCACCACATTTAACCTTAAGCGGATCCTTCTCATCTCCCTCAAAGCCAAATTGACCGAGCTCAATAAGTATTACAGGATCAACACGTCCCGCAAACTTTAAGCCATTTTCAACAAGATCCTTATTTTTCTGTACCGATGAAATATCAACTTTAGCTAAATCGCTAACCAGTTCAAGCACCTTTTCAGCTTCAACACCACCCTTCTTTATTGCCCAGACCGTTTTTATGCCAAGTTTTCCAGCAAGCACCTGAATTTTGTTCTTTAAGTTTGCAAGGGCCCCTGTAAGAGGAGCATTCAATACCTTGTCAGTAAAAGGCCCGGTTCTAAACGGATCCTGAGCAACCGCAACAAAAGGCGATTTCGCAAACACTCGCCGCACCAATTTCTTGCCCGTCTCAATATCAATAGGCTCAGGCAATACAACGCTCTCTGGTTTCTTGATTTCCTCAACCTTCATCTCTGCAATATTCTTTAATGATAACGCCAATTGATCAAGTGGATCAGCTGCGCAAACATATGATGCAAGTGTTAGAGCTCCAATCAGAGCGCTAAAAAATAGCCCTGATCCTAAATATCTCTTCATACCCTCTCCTTATCAAGATCAAATTCTACTTAAACAACCTCTCTATCCTTCTGTTCCAACATCCTGCCCCACCATCTTCTGCTGGTCAAACAGGCTCACAATCTCTTCAACGGTAGTAGCCTCGGTTGCAGACTTGTCAAGCCGATACTCTAAAAACCGCGGAAACCTCAAGGCAAACCCTAACCGATCTGCCGTCTTTCCCGCCGTGTGCACCGGCGACTTGGTAATCTCATCCGCACGAATAACCACCATAATCTCAGGTTCCACCCAAACATCAGGCTCTAACCCTCTGAAAACCATAACATTATGAGGGCATGCAGAAACCTTCTGTTCATCACACTTTTTGCGCAACTCTCTCCACCCTTCATCCGAAATCCCCGTTCCCACCTTAGCAATCGTCTCAAAACGATCCTCTTTTGGGTTGTAGATTCCCACTAAAAAAGCTCCAATTCCAAACGATGCCCGTTTGCCCTGACCATGATAATACCCTAATACCACGGCATCAATGGTATCGTCAAGCTTCCCTCGCTCGGAACGTTTTAGTTTAATCCAATTAAAATTTCGCTTACCTGGCTGATACAGTGAATCCGGTTTCTTAACCATCACCCCTTCAAGCCCCGCTGTTATACTCTGCAAAAAGAAATGCTGCAGAGCATCGACTGTTGCTACCTCCACCTCTTGCGCAACAGAAATTAGATCATTACCATGACGCTTAACCAGCTCTTCCAAAACGTTATGTCGCTCCCGCTGCTGCTTATTCAAAAAAGATTCCCCATTCAAATAGAGTATGTCGAACAAAACCAACTTAAGCGGAAGCTCATCCATCGTTGTCTGAATATCATACTTACGCCGCCTTTTTACCGTCTCCTGAAACGGCAAAAAAGACCCTGTCTGCTCATCAAAAGCTAAAGCTTCCCCTTCAAAAACTGCAGTCTCAACCGGGAAATCCATCAAAGCCTTTTTTAAATCAGGGAACATAGGCGTCATATCCAACAGATTACGCGAGAAAAACGCCAACCGCGCCTCCCCCTGCTCTTTTTTTATATGCACCTGAAGACGAAACCCATCAAATTTAGGCTCCGCTATAACCTTTCCAACCTTCTCTATTATCGCTGCAGCAGATGGTAACCGTTCTGCTGCGGCAGGACGAATGGGAATCCCCACCGTTATGCCTATGGCATCAATAGCCGCAATACCTCCCTCACGGGCTAAAAAGGCAATTAACCCAATATCCGCAGACACATTAAAAGCATACTCAATTCGATCGCGCAAAGACTTGTCTCCCGCCAATGCCCACGAAAGAGAATCTATCAGGGTCATTTCCGAAAAACCCAACCGTAATTTTTGCAGTACAATGCGCACCAAGTAACGTGCAGAAAGAGAATCCACCGATTGCAAAAGAGTTATAAATGCACGTATTTTGTCCTCTACAGAACCCGATCCCCCAGACCCTTCAAAGTCAACCAAGACCTTATAAATCTCAGAAAGGGTTGCCTGACTATCGGCATACGGCCATTCTTCGCCAGAAATAACGGCACCCAAATCACCGGTCTTCGTCGCTTTTTCCGCAACACTCTGCTCACTTATCCCCAAGACTCGTGCAACCACAGAAACCATACCCTTGGAAGCAAAATTAAATTGATTACCCTGATAGGGCGCTCGCACAGTACCCAAGGAAAGATACGCAATAATTCGCGCTTCATCCGGGGTAGCTTTTTGAAATAACTCGGCCAACAGCTGCGTCATTTTAACGCGCGAGCTTTCCCGTTCTATAAGATCAAAGTAACGGGCAACTTCAGAAAAATACATAGGTAAACCTTGCGACATTTTTATTAAAAACACGATGTCAGAATTTTCTTTACTATATAGTTTTCAGACACATAAATAAAATTATAAGAGAAGAATATGCTAAACTACAAAAAAAGAGCAGGATAGGACGCCAATCGTTTTTCGGGAAACAGGATTTAATCCTGAAATCGGCTAGAAAGGGTATCATGCACGAAGAAGAGAAAAAATATATCCCCGTTGGTATAGATGATTTTAAGAAGCTCATAGAAGGGAATTTCTATTTTGTTGATAAGAGCCTATTCATAAAAGATATTCTCGATTCACGAGCTGAAGCAACCCTTATCCCCCGCCCCCGCCGGTTTGGCAAAACTTTAAACCTCTCTATGTTACGCTATTTTTTTGAAAAAACAGAAAAGAACAATCGCCATCTTTTTGACGGACTTGAGATTGAAAAATACCCTCGTTGCATGGAGCACCAAGGGAAGTATCCCGTAATTTGGCTGACATTTAAGGATGTAAAAGTGGGATCATGGGAGCTCTGTTATCGGGGAATTCAAGAGATAATCATAAATGAATTTGCACGACACAGTTATCTCCTCAATAGCGAGATCCTAAATGCATCCCAACGAAAAAACTTTGTGGCCATCATGGATAACAGCGCAGATGAAACTCTATATCGTAGAGCTCTGTTAGTACTATCAGGATGCCTTGCTACACACTATGGCAAACCCGTCATGCTCCTCATCGACGAATACGACTCCCCCATCCACGAGGGGTATATCAAGGGCTATTACCAAGACGTCGTCGACTTTATGCGTAATTTCTTGGGCGCTGGGCTCAAAGGCAATAGCGCTCTCAATATGGGAATCCTTTCAGGCATTCTCAAAATATCAAAAGAGAGCATCTTTAGCGGACTAAACAACCTGCGAGTAGGCTCGATAGTTGATGAAAAGTTTCCGGATAGATTTGGACTCCTCGAAGATGAAGTTATAGCAATACTTCAGTATTTTGATCTCGAAAACCGCATTGAGGAAGTACGCCACTTGTATAACGGCTACCACTCCGGAAATTCAAAGGTTTACAACCCATGGTCCATCATCAACCTAATCGACAACAAGGGGAAATTGGCCCCCTATTGGGTCAATACCAGCGACAATGCACTAATCAAAGAGCTACTAAGAACAAGTTCCGCACGAACCAAAGAAGAGCTTGAGATCCTGGTCTTAGGAGGCAAGGTCACCAAACCTATTCAAGAAAACATTATTATGCCTGACATTAAGAGCGAAACAACCCTTTGGAACTTTCTCCTATTTTGCGGTTATCTAACCTTTGAAAACCAAAGACGAGAGGGACGTTCAAACCTGGCAGAATTAAGCATCCCAAATGAAGAAGTTTTAGAATCATACAAAACATCGTTTGAACAGTGGTTTGCAAAAACCGTAGACACTAGTACCTATACTTCTATGCTAGAGAGCCTAGTCACCGGGGAAACAGTCGCTTTTCAAGCATATTTCACAAAATTAGCACTCGAAACACTTGGCTCATTCGATGTTAGCGAGAAAGAGCCCGAACTCTTTTATCATGCTCTAGTCCTGGGAATGCTTGCAAGTCTTTCACAGACTCATCTAGTAAAATCGAATCGTGAAAGCGGATATGGCAGATACGACGTTATGCTCATCCCCAACTATAAAACCAAGCTAGGTATTATTATCGAATTCAAAAAAGTTCACGCCGATCGCAAAGAAACTCTTGAATCCGAGGCACAAAAGGCTCTCAATCAATTGGAAGAAAGAAAATACGAAACCGAACTCCACGTCCAAGGGATAGAAAAGATTTTAAAACTGGGCATATCATTTGCTGGAAAAAAAACCTTGATTTTGGTTGGTTAGCAACCCACACGTTTCTTAAAAAACAATTACCGAGCACAACCGGATTGTCGCAGAAAACTACGCACATATCCAGCCGCCGATCCAATGGACAATGCCAATGCAAGCCAAATCAATAGCTGCTCAAAAAGAGGGTAAATAGAACTTGTATATCCATAATAAACAGGATTGACTATCTCATAAGCAATAAGAATCATCTGAACAAACGTTTTATACTTCCCCCACCGTGCAACACGAACCGAGAATCCACGCATCAGAGCAAGCTCTCGCACACCCATAACCAAAAATTCACGCCCTATGAACACAAGAGCCGCTAGAACATCCAAACGCCCCGTTGCCACCAAGATAAAAAACATAGAACTGGCAAGAATCTTATCAGCAACCGGATCCATGACCTGACCCGCATCGGTTTCACACCCTAAGAGCCGTGCTACACGTCCATCTAAAAAGTCAGTTGTACAGACCAGTAAAAAGAGACCGCATAGAGCCCAAGCCCAAACAAGCTGCCCTTGCCATGGCGCCATAAAAAAAAGCGGTGGCAAAACTAAGACTGCAAAAACAAGACGAGCAAATGTAATAAAAAGAGGGAACTTATGCACAGAAAGTGCCTGATATTAATGTTGGTGGCGACGCAGGGACTCGAACCCCGGACCTACGGATTATGATTCCGCCGCTCTAACCAGCTGAGCTACGTCGCCACATTAAAATTTCTAAAGAAAACCTAGATGCGTATTTTTTTGACACCTACAACGTCAAGCAAGTACGTAAAGATTGAACGTAAGAACCAGAGCCCGGTTACCAATGTAGCTATAATACCAACAATTTGAGTTGCTGCAAAGCCTTTTATAGGTCCCGAACCAAATTTGAATAATACAATTGCTACAATCAAAGATGTAACATTAGAATCTATAATAACCGACATTGCACCTGAAAAACCCACATCAATCGCTTTACGCAATGGAACACCCGCAGCAAGTTCTTCACGTATACGTTCAAAGATCAAAATGGAAGCATCAATAGCCGCACCCACTGTCAATAACATACCAGCAATACCTGGCAACGTTAAGGTCGCCCTTAAGCCTGCCAATAATACGAGTGATAGTAGAAGGTTATAAAGTAAAACGATAAAGGCCTGGAGAAAATT
>CAYRPI010000012.1:18035-22268 GCA_964426225.1 uncultured Candidatus Babeliaceae bacterium
CGATAAAGGCAATCAACCCTGCCGTTTTATAGGTTATAACACTAAAGGCCAACAATAATGCCAATCCAATTAAACAGGCCATAAAACCATCTTTAATTGAGGCCATGCCCAACGAAGGAGCCATGTGACGCTCTAACTCAAATGAGACAGGAGCAACAAACGCACCTGAACGCAAAAGCATTGCAAGCCGCTGCGTCTCTTCTGGAGTAAACGAACCGCTTATACTACCCGACTTACTCAGAGGTTCATGCACCACTGGCGCACATTCAACTTTTCCATCAATTATAACGGCTAACTGACGCCCTACAGCTTCACTGGTCAATTTATAAAACTTAGATGCACCAGCAGGTTTAAACTCAAAATGAACTGCAGGATCAAGCCCTGTTTTCCCACCAAGCCCTGCCGTAGCTGTCTTTAACAATTTACCGGTCAAATCGGTATAAGAAGAGACTAGATAGAACATAGAATGCTCACCCTTTTCCCCCGAGATTACCATCATCCCTTCAGGAATAGAGCCACCATAACGCTCTACTAACTCTTTCTCTGTTGCCGCTTGATCTTCGATCAATTTTATTTCTAAGGTAGCAGAACGACCTAAGATCTCTTTTGCCTCTCGAGAGTTATGAACATTAGGCAACTCTACCACAATCTTGTCAGCGCCCTGGCTTGCAACCAAGGTTTCGCCCACGCCAAACTTATTAACACGAATATTAAGAGAGTTTATATTACTCTCAATAGCATCATGATCAATACGACGAATTTTTTCTGCCGTTAAATGCAAGGTAACATTTAAATCGGTCCGATCTACCTTCACATCCTTCATTTCACGAGAAACAAATTCCATAGCGGCATTCGCATCACCTATATTTTCAAACGTCATAACGCCGTAAGGAACAGGAAGTTCAACATTTCCATCTCTCTCCTGGACATGAGAAGCCTTTGGTAAAACCATCTTAGCTTCTTTCAAACTACTGATAGCATCTTGCACATGCTCACCTATTTCAGCCTTGTAAGCCTCTCGAAATTTTACCTGAAGGGTAATATAGGTACCCCCTTCTAAGTCTATACCAAACTTAATGTAGCTCTTTAGATTATAGAGGAAATATCCTCCTGCCACTGTTAAAATCAGCCACAAAGAAAAACGTGATAAAAAAAGTTGGCGAAGTGAAACCGTCATGCTCCGACCCTTGCAAACAAAAAAGCTACTACTTGTGAGATACTCTCCGCCGTACATTCCAACGTGTACAGCACTAAGGTTTAACCTTACGGATTAAATCCTTTAATCTGGTGCGGAAGAAGGGACTCGAACCCCCACGGGATTTCTCCCACAGCCCCCTCAAAGCTGCGTGTCTACCAGTTTCACCACTTCCGCACATTTCATGTTCACTACTCTACCAAAAGAAAATATCCTTAGCAAATTTTTGTTGGTTCATTTTGAACTAACAAAAAGGCCGCGGACCGCTTTATAAGAACTTACTGTCCAGCCCCGTACAGTATTCCAGGCCCCTGTAAAGAATGAACGAGCCTTATAACTCCACGTATCCTTAAGCTTTTTCTCTTCTAAAGCTTTCTGGTCACTAATTTTTTTAAGACGTTCTTGCTCACGCTTCAAAGCCTCTTGCTTTATGCGTTCATCAAGAACCTTCTTATTTAACTCAACTCCCTTTGCTCGCAACGCCTCAATCTTCCCTTTTACAACACCAATCTGTTTGTCGACATCACTTGAAAGTGTAGCGAAAAACTGCACAATATCATTTTTTATATACCGCTCAAGAGCCTGAGTGTTACGCAAAGATGCCTCAATGCGACGGTAAAGATCTTCTGCGACCTCATCATTAAGCGTGTCCGCTATTTTTTGATACTGCTCCCAGGCCTCAGCTTCGTAGCCCTGAGCCCTATTAATCTCTTCATTTAAAGTTTTAATACCCTCATTGGCCGCAGCATCCAACTTCTGAACATGTGAAAACTCTTTTTTGAGTTCTGTTAATTCGGTACGTTTTTCTTCTAACTGCTTTAAAAAATTTTTCCGATCTGCATCCAGCATTCCAACGCTTTCCTGGGTCTGTTTAATCTCTTCCCCAATCGAGTTCAATTGCTCATCTATAAATCCCTGCTGAAATCCACACTCTTGATAAAACGCATCAAATTTCTTATCCAGATCTTCAGATCTAATTTTTTCAAATTTTTCACGTTCTGGCAGAAGAGCTACAATCTGCTTTGTAAGCAATTCATAGACCTTACGGGCTTCTTTAAGTATATGCCGCTTGCGATACCAATTTCCCGGTTCATCGCCCGCCAATGTAATAGATTTACCTTGCACACCTGCATCTTTCCACTGTGCAGGCACTACATCTGCCGCCCCTGCCATAGGCACCGGAGCGGCACCTTCCTCCTGCGAAAACAGAAAGGAACATGTACCACTCGAAAGTAATAACAGAGGCAAAACTAGGCTTAAAAAACGTATTTCCCGCTTCATATAAGCCTCCTACAAAATAGTTGATAACTCTTTAAGCTCATTCATCAAAGCCCCAAACAATTCCTCAGCTTCTGCTGATGTATGGCTCCATTTTACGCCCGCATCAACACGACACAAGACTGAACGATCGCATTTAATATCAATAATATCAACACGAACCACATTCATAAGCGGATGCACCAACGATGGAGCTCTCACAACACCTGCACGTCCCAAAACACTATATGCTACATTTTGGCTATCCAAAAAGCAGAGCATGACCTTCTTCTGCCATACCATGTTATGATATCCAGTGTGGTCCTTATGAATAGACAGTAAGAGACTTTCTCGCCCCTTTGGATACAACGTATTAATAGGTGTTGTATGTGGAACTGATTTCTCTGAAAACGTCGCCAAAATGGACGTCGTCCCGGCCTGAAGAACCGCAAAGAGATCGTCCGGCAATTTTACCCCAACATGCTTTGCCATAGGCATCCTCTTTTGTTTTGAAAAAGCGTCTACTTAAGCCTTCGATATCCGAAGACCTCTATCTCCACAAGATTCCATCTAGAATTCAATCCTAGATTTAAGTCACACCACATAAAAATGCGCCAGACTTCTTACCATCCTTTTATTATACCAGGCGTGTCAAGATACTCCACTATTCTTATTTTTTCAACTATCCTTTTTATACTTCAAAGCAGCAGCGCCCAAAGCTCTTCTTAAATCTGCTATCTCAGACTTTATTAATACAGATTCTTTATGAATAGATGCAAACTTAGCCCCAATACCCTGTGCAAATAGATACTTAATCTCTGCACAAACAGCATCATCTCGAACTATCTTATCAATCGCTACTTCCAATTCTCCGTCCGTCAAACCCTGTACAAAAAAATTCTTTCGTGCTGCATGATGATAAAGCAGCTCTTTAACAATCTCAGAAACACCACAATAAAATATTTTCTCCCGCTCAAGCTCCCTACTTATTTGCATCCGGTGCTCAAGAAAATCAAGCTTCTTTAACGCATGGGCATAAGGATTTTTAACGCGCTTCCTAATAAACCACCAGATTAATCCGGCAATAAAAAACACCCCCACAATTACAGTCACCACAAAAAGTGTATGTGCCTGCAACCATCCTAACAAGGACCATCCTCTCCATTCATCAAAGATATCATCAAAATCTAGGTCTGACTGCGTCATATCACACTACCTAACGCATAAAAAATATTTTTTTGTTCCGACGGATTCCTGCCAACACCTGAGAAATAGAATCTTCTGTTCCACGACCTGTAAAACAGTCAAACCACCCAATCTGCAGCTGTGCAAACATTTTTTCCTGTTCTTGTCGAAAGTGTTCAATAATACCTCGCGCTCTCTTTACATCACTCAATGCAGACACTCTTAAATGCTCTTCCTTCTCACTATCTTCAAATCTCAAAAAACGGGCTGGCTCCAGCACAGAAAGTTCGCGCTTATCACGTATTCGAATAACGGTCAGCACATGTTTCTTGGCCAATGCCGCTAGATGAGACCTATTGAAGTCAACAAAAGAAAAATCCGAGATCAAAAAAACAAGAGAACGACAAGAACAATGGTTAGCAAACTGTGGCAAAGAGTCCGCAAAATTCGCGCTCTTCTGATCCGGCTCACGCAAGCCCAAAGCAAACGCAATCTGCTCGGGTTTATGTCGCCCAACACTAGGCATAACCGCTGTAGTTAATTTCTCGCCCAGCCAATAAAGCCCCGTTGCATCCCCCGCAGATTCGCCCAACACC
>CAYRPI010000013.1:0-4552 GCA_964426225.1 uncultured Candidatus Babeliaceae bacterium
AAATCAATAGGATCGCCCGCATGCTCATACATTCTAAAATTAGTTCTCTCTACAATAATCAGACGACTGTCTTGCCGCAATTTCTCATGGACCTGACCATATCCAACATCAATACCATACACTTTTGCAGCACCGTGTTGAAGTAGACAATCTGTAAATCCACCGGTGGAGAGACCCGCATCGAGAGCCGTTAATCCATTAACATCAACGCCAAAAACTTCTAATGCGCGCTCAAGCTTGAGCCCTCCACGGCCCACATACTTACGTGGTACCGCCAAGAGCTCAACATCAGCATCGTCGGCTACCGACATACCTACCTTGGTTGCTGGAACACCATTCACCAACACTTTACCTTGCACAATCCAACTCTGCAGCTGTGTGCGACTGTACTGTGGAAATTTAATCTGCAAAAATAAGTCCAATCGACTTCTAGCCACGCCGGAGCCCTTCCATAAATGGTGTCATGCTATAAAAATAAGTAGCAGCTAGCTTAGGCTCATCATCAATGATTTTCTTAAGTGTCATAACTGCAAAGACCCCACTTAAGATGTCACTATCTAATTTAAGCGTCAAATAACCAGAAGCTCGCCCTGCTTTAACTGCTTTGCGAAACTCTGCAAGCGTTCTAACCTTCTTGCCATTAACCTCATCTATCAACGACCCTGAACGGATGGTTCTGGTTTTAATAGCTTCTGAATTAGGAAGCACATGTGTTATAATTAATCGAGGCGCAAATTGATCCTCTAATTCAAGAAAGCGCTCTAATTTAGAATTTATCTTCCCTAAAATAGGAACATGGTTAAGTGCTAATTCCATCACTACCATACCACCCATTACTTCATAATCAATATCCTCATAATCTGCATAGCGCAAGCGAATAGGCAACTGATCAGAGAATTCGGTCTTAGCAACTAATTCACGCTTAACACCCTTACGATAAACTATAAGATGCACCTGATCACCAGGAATAAGACGAGAGACATAATCCACAACGTTAACTCGATCCTCACTCCAATCCACCTGAATCTCGCCAAAATAGTCCACTCGATGCCCATCTATTTCATAGAGCATATCGCCCTCTTTAACGCCTATTTTCTCAAGCGGACTGCCCGGAATATAACCTAGCATGTACATTCCACCGGGAACTGGATTTCCAAGGTAGCGGGTCATCTCTTCGGATGCATCATTAAAGAGAAATCCTAGGTAAGGCTTTCTTAAAAATTTAATACCATGCAACTCCGGCGCTGCTCCCAATTGTTTTAAGAAAAGTTTGACCTCATTGCTTGGCACAATATAGCCCACATTCTGGGTTCCATCCCCAAAAATCCCAGATGTATTAATACCAATCACTTTACCCGATCTATCTAAAGAAGGACCACCAGAATTACCCGGGTTAATCGGCGCATCTATCTGAATCATAAAACTACCGTGCATATGCTGCCGTCCACTCACAATGCCCATGGTACTTTTTAATGATTGCTGCCCCAGTGGATACCCAAGCGTTAACAGTTCATCCGCACGCTTTATTTTGTCGGAATCACCAAACTCAAGAACAGGAAGCTCTCCCAAAGCATCGATTATAACCTTCAAATCCTCGGATGAAATTCTTATTAAAGCCAAGTCTCGATCAGGGCAAACTCCCACAATAGTTGCATCAAAACGTCGTTTACCAAAAAAAGGTATCTGTATATACATATGCTGTGCTTGATCCACCACATGGGCATTGGTCATCAACAACCCACTCTTATCAATAAAGAAGGCGCTGCCCGCCGCTAGATTCTGAACCGGAGTTTTATAGGGTTCTATCCAATTAAATTCTGTCCGGAATACGAACACCTGTACCACCATGTTCCGCACAATACTGTGCACCCATTCCCATGGGTTAGCTGTTCCATCCACATTCGTCCCCTTCGTTCCTGCACACTGCACCACAACAGGCATAGCTTCATGCTGCCGTAGCACTTCTAAATCTGCCTTCAACTTTTCCAACAACACGGTGCCTTTTTGCGATTCACGATGCCAACGAAAGGCCGCAAAACCAGCACCACATAACAATAATACCACTATTAAAAACCGTACATTCCGCATACTCTTCCTACCTTTTTATCAAATTTTTCTTCCATAACGTTCTATCCAACTATCAACCGCTTTGTTAAGAAGATCAAAATATTTTTGAGAACCATAGGCCATCACATGAACTTCATTAATAGTCGAATTATGCCCATCAAGCAAGTAGTTAATAACAACCTCAATAGGAGTCCTAGTCGCCTCCACCTCAGGGCAACTAAAGATATTTATACTTAACAGAGGGAAAGCTATACTTTTAAGTCCCGCCTTCTCTGCCTCTAAAAGCGCATTTTTATAAGCAGGCGCCAACAAATTAATATTTTGACCGGCACCACAATCCGGCCCCGATGCATGAATTATCTGCATAACATTGTTGCCGCATTGAATGCGCATAAATTCATTGCTGTTCAACCATGCAGACCCAACTCCATAACCTACAGGAATCCCTGTTCTACGCTTTGTATCATCTTTCCAAGATTCCCTTTCCATCTTGGACAATTTAAAAAACGCACTACCTGGAATGAGAGCCTGAGCATCTTGATATTTATCCGCTTCAGTATGAATAAAACCACTCACTCCACCACCACGAAAAGGTGGATTTCCTGCTGCATCAACCACAGCCTGCGCACCCTGGCAAGCCATGTCGCCAATTTTAACATAAAGAACCAAGTCTGTTCCCTGGGCCCGCGGAAATGTATAAGAAACGCCCGCAGTGAATTGCTGAGTTAGAGAAGACTTAATCTTATCATTAACCTTAACCTCAATCCGCGTAATATCTTTTAATGCCCGCGCCAACTTATCTATCTCATCTGCAACGCAGCATGCAGAGACAGCACCCGCAAAAACCACACTCCACACCATAACTTTTTTCATAGCGACTCCTTTTGTTAAAATTAAAATTTAATTCTAAAACATGACGTTCAGCATACTTTTTCGAATACAAAAAGTCTCGCCCACCCATACCGCAAAATGAGATTCAATCGCAAAAAAGTGTTTTCAAACCCGCCATCAATTCACACCAAAAACCTCTTCCAGCCGACTAAATTCAATGCGCAATGATTTTTTTGCGCATTGATTGCGCATTGAATTTAATGTGCCAAAGACCAAATCACAAAGCGTCCTCTCTCCGTGCCCTGGGAAATGACAAAACCCAACGCTTTAAGATTAAAAAGCTCTAACTGGATTGTTCTGGCTGACACAGGCTTTTTCAACCTTTCCATAATCTGTTCTCTACTCAAAGGGCCCTCTTTTAAAATCTCCAAGATCTCTTTTTTCCGATCCGTCAATTGAGCCGGCAATGTAGATTCAAACACTATTCTTGGAATCGGTTCTCTGAGTGGTAATGTTATCCATAAACCGCCTGTTACCTCTTCAAATTGAGGCACAGGATTACCTGATTGTTTGCAAAGCTCTACCATTTCTTGCGTTCCTCGTCCCCACCGTTCGATCATGTGACACGCATAAAGGACATTGGCAATAAGTTGGTTGCGTGGATAGGATGCATGTTTTTTAGTCAAATCTTTAAGTTTAATGGGAGATGGAAGTTTGCCTGAACTAATAATTTCAACACGATCATCATAAATGGCTATCGCTATTGAACCACCCAACATACTATAATCCCTGTGACATAGAGCATTGATTACGGCTTCTCGCAACACTTGATAAGGGATTGCTGGTGTTGTCACCCGTAGAGCACTGCCTTCCTCAAGACGCGCGCCAACAGGTAGATAATTCCCCAAAAAAATCATTGCTTGATCATACAAATCAAAAATATTACCTCTTAATGACTTTTCATCTAGAAATTCACTCTTGGTTATACCTTTAAAACGAGCAAGTTTGAGGTTTGACTGCATAAATTGCTTACGTTCATTCTTGCAAAACAGAACGACAGCTGCATTAACAAGCTTACCATCTACAAGCAATTCAAATTTTTTTAATATTTCATCAATACTTGCACGCAAAGCTTCTCGTGGCAGTCGCCCCTCCGAAACGGCACTATCCACAATTTTCCGAATACGCTTGCTGTCAAGATCTTTAACCGTACAATCATTCGTAGTCAAGCGATCCCATGCAATGGATGATGAACTCCTATTGTGCAGCATATTAATGTATTTTTCTTGCGGCATTCTTTGTGTTGTTGACTGGCTCCGCATAAACGGCCGGCCATCATACACATAAGGAGCTAATGGCCCCTCTGGTACAACAAGCACAATCACAAAGCGTTTTTCATCTATACGTACATATTCAACATCAATGTTTGCATGTGGCTCTATCTTGCTTAATTCAAAGGCAATCTCTTTTTTTGTCTTATCTGTAACCTCTTGGCCCAAAATCTGTCCATTGTCTTTGACGCCAAAAATAACCATACCTCCATGATCACTATTCAAAAAGGCACTTGCCGTTTGCATGCCCGCACTTATGCTGGCAGTTGAATTTTTAAACTCCAAATCTTCAGATTCACCCTGTTTAATAAGTGCATTTAATT
>CAYRPI010000013.1:4562-4873 GCA_964426225.1 uncultured Candidatus Babeliaceae bacterium
CCTGGTTCAGACGTAAATAATTTATCATAGAGGTCTATCTCATCCTGCGTAAAGCCTAGAGTCTTTTGCAATACCAAATCAGGCTTTTTGGGATCTATGTAAAGAAGCTTTAAAAACTTCTGGACCAAAGAAAGAAGATCTTGTTTCTCTTTGAGAGTTAGCGCACCAGCACCGATATTCAGAAGCTTTTGCTCATCTACTGGCTTCAACACCACGTCATTTACCAAACTAGTCATCACTTTCGCAAATTCGGTAAGTATCGCCTTTAAAAAGGTCCCATAGGTTGAATCGCCTTTTAGGAAGAAAAATTC
>CAYRPI010000013.1:4883-20758 GCA_964426225.1 uncultured Candidatus Babeliaceae bacterium
CAACGGGTACATCGGATCAGCCTGAAATGAAGCCCAAGGGGTTTGTCCCCATTGACTCGGCTCAAATAGATAAACCCCTTTTTCAATAAGGAGTCTCGCCGTTTTAGTATCCAGATGGTTGCAAAATAGAAGATTTTCCCCGTTCTTACTTTTCTCATTTAAATCAAGCCCTTTATCGATTAGGAGCTTGAACCCCTCGGGTTTACGAGCCCACTTAAACGCAGAATTCCCGTAATTATCCCTAACATTAACGTCAGCACCCTGTTCAATCAAATATTTAGATAGCTCAATATCCATACCATCAAAGGAACGTATAAGGGGAGTTGTCCCACCGAGCACAACATTAACATTAGCCCCTTTGGAGACCAACTCTTTGGCCCTATCTACCGGCTTGACTCCCTTACTGGAAACTCCATGTTGCGTCGAAACATACCCAAGTTCTGCATCTAGCTCTTTCTGCGTCTCTACTTTAACAATATCACTCAATGCCCGCGCCAACTTATCAACCTCATCCGCAAGACAGCATGCAGAGACTGCTCCCGCAAGAACCACACTCCACACCATAACTTTTTTCATTACCATCCTTCCAGAATGTACCTGTATTGATCAATAAAACGTTTCTGCCTATACTATAGTTTTAACTAAAAGTTTTGCCTACCGGGAGTATTGCTTTATGGCCTCATCAACCGCAACGTTAGAAAAAATTGTTGCGCTCTGTAAGCGCCGCGGTTTTATTTTTCAATCCGCAGAAATTTATGGTGGAATAAACGGCGTCTATGATACAGGGCCTATGGGCACGCTCATGAAAGAAAATATCAAGACCGCCTGGAAACAGTCCCTATTGTGCCAATTGGACAAGGACTTCATCTTTCTAGACGGCGCCCTACTTGGCACGGAGAGCATGTGGAAAGCTTCCGGGCATATAGACAATTTTCATGACCCACTGGTAGAATGCAAAGCCTGCAATGCCCGTTTTAGAGCCGATGATGTCGACTTAAAAGGCAACTGCCCACGCTGTGGGAAAAAGGATTGGACCGAGGTGCGCGAATTCCACCTCATGTTCAAAACCCAACTCGGTGCCGCCGTTGAACAATCCTCCGTTGCATACCTTCGCCCCGAAACCGCTCAAAGCATCTTCGTTAACTTTAAAAATGTTATGACCAGCAGCCGCGTCAAAATTCCGTTTGGAATTGCGCAGATTGGAAAAGCATTCCGTAATGAAGTTACCCCTAAGCAATTTATTTTCCGCATGCGCGAATTTGAGCAGATGGAGATGGAATGGTTCTGCTCCGCTGCCAGTGCATTAGACTTTTATGCCTTCTGGAGAGAAGAAAGACGCTCTTTCTACTCAAAAATTGGCATTGCACCAGAACATATACACCTTCGTGATCACGAGAAAAATGAACTTTCGCACTATTCCTCTGCAACTTCTGATGTAGAGTATGAATTCCCCTTTGGTCAAAAAGAGTTAGAGGGCATCGCCTATCGCGGCAATTACGACCTTAACCAACATAGCGGGCACTCCGGCAAAGACCTTGCAGTATTTGATGACGCTGCAGGAGCCTCGTTTGTTCCTCATGTAGTCGAATGTTCTGTCGGTGTTGATCGTCTATTCCTAACGCTTTTATTAGAAGCCTATGCAGAAGAAGAGACAGAAAGTGGTCCCCGCACCGTTCTGCGGCTACACCCTTCTATCGCCCCTGTTAAAGCCGCATTTTTACCATTGGTTGAAAAGCTTTCAGAACCGTTTGAAAAAGTATACCGGCGCTTTAGAGCCTGTGGTCTATCCGTTCAATTTGATAGCTCCGGCTCAATAGGGAAACGGTACCGTCGGCATGATGAAATCGGAACACCCTACTGCTTTACTTATGATTTTGAGAGCGAAAAGGATGGAATGGTGACCGTACGTCACCGTGACAGTATGAAGCAAGAGCGCATTAGCATGGATGCTATTGATGCCTTTATAAAGGCAACGGGGCCATTTCTCGACCCCAGCTGTTAAAAAACATCTATAACATTTAAGGTTCACTACCCAAAGGCGTCTTTTATGCCGTTACATCGACCGTTTACATTCTCCCCCTGGAGAGTAATTATTTTTTCGATTGTCTTTATAGCAATTGTAGGAGCCGGTCTTCTCTCCTTGCCGGCGGCACAAAGAATTCCCATTCCTCTTATTGACGTTTTTTTTACGTCTGCATCAGCCGTCTGCGTAACGGGAATTTTAACCGTTCCACTGGATGCCTTCACCTTTTTTGGGAAATGCATCATCCTTCTGCTCATTCAAATTGGTGGCCTAGGGCTCTTAACCCTTGTTATCCCGTTGGTGGCACTATTTTTCAACGTACGTATGCGCACACACCTTATAACAGGACATCAGTTTGAACTTGAAAACTGGAGCCACAACTGGATCTACAGCCGTCAAGTAATCATCTTCATCGTCTGTCTATCCCTAATTGTAGAAACGATCGGAGCCATAGCAACGTATTTTGTCATCGGAGCTGAAGCCCTAACCGAACCACGATGGTTTATAGCACTCTTTCATGGCATTTCATCTTTTTGCAACTCAGGAATTGCACCTTTCCCAGGCGACATGCCCTCGGTCCAAAACAATGGACCATTAATTGCCATAACCAGTGTATTAATGGTAATTGGCGGATTTGGATTTGTCCCCCTCTACGAACTATCCCGTCGTGCATGGGACCGAATACGAGGAGCCCCTAAACATAGCCTCCATCTAACGTTGCATAGCAAAATCATTATCTATTTTACACCCGCACTCACCTTGATATTCACCCCCTTGCTCTGGTTATCTGAGCATAAACAGTTTGCAGGCATGTCAAAATTACAGACACTTAACTTATCTCTATTTAATGCCATATCACTACGCAGTTGTGGATTTTGCACGCTAGACCTTTCAACTATGACCGATATCACCCTGCTGCTTATCCTTATTTTTGCATTCATTGGATCATCACCTGGATCGGTTGGAGGTGGAACCGGTATAAAAGTGACCTCGTTTGTACTTGCCTTATCAACTATACGTACAGCTATACTGGGCAAATCTCACGTTGAGTTATTTGGACGACGCATACCTATTGAACAGATCTTCAGAGCCTTTGCAATCATTATTGTAAGCTTATCCTTCTGCATTCTTTCAACCATGCTTCTTATGATTACAGAACGAGGTTCTCCGCACCCCTTTATGCACTTCTTATTTGAAGCCATATCTGCTTTTGCTAATCACGGGGTTACCTTAGGACTTGCACCATCTATGACTATCCTTGGTAAATTTATCTTCTCCTTGGGAATGATCTTTGGACGAATTAGCTCGCTTACCCTTATCTTGGCTATCAAGAAGCATAAAGAAAAAAGTGAATTCCAATATCCAGAAGAACGTATTCTTCTGGTTTGATACTAAATTTGTTATTGAATCAGGATTAAATCCTGAGAAGGGGTTACTATGAAATGTTGTGTTATTGGACTAGGCCGATTTGGCTACAGTGTCGCCACCAAACTTGCAGAGCATGGAACAGATGTCCTAGCGGTCGACAGTAATGAGTCCATAATAAATTCTATAAAAGATCTTGTTACACAAGCGGTATGCATGCGTGTAGCAGATGAAGAAGCTCTACGCCATATTGGTATTGAAGAAGTAGACACAGTGGTAGTTGGCATAGGTGAAAATTTCGCGCAATCTATCCTCATCACCGCACTTTTAAAACAACGGCTTAATGTACCCAATGTTATTGTTCGCTCTATAAGCGCAATACACCGGGATATATTGGTATTAGTTGGCGCTGATCATGTCATCTTACCAGAACAGGAAATGGGTGTACGACTTGCAGGTCAGATAAGCCTTATGCATAGCAATTTTGTACGCATAACGGACCAGTTTTCTGTTAGCTTTTTTCAAGTGCCAGAACGTTTTGTTGATCGCACGGTTAGTGAGTTGGAATTTGACAAGCACCATGCCCTTTTATTAGGGAAAAAAGTAGGCGAAGAGATTATTACTCTAACACCTGATACACGCATAGAAACAGATGATGTTCTCGTCTTTGCAGGTCCTAACAAAAATCTTGAAAAAATAGAACAGCTCTAATTTTGCACAGACAAAATTAAATTCTAATTACAAAGGCCTTACGACTTTTTTTCGATTCGTAAGGCCTCTGTAAGCGTACTAAACTTCAACTCAATTTTTTACACCAGATCTCCCCCAAGATAATTTGACATTGTTTAAAAAATATTTTGTGATTGTATTTAAATAATCGAATTTAAAAAATAATCAAAGGCACATCAGTCCACTTAAGGATATATCGTGATCAAAAAAATCTTTTTATTACTCTGCCTAATAGCTCTTCCCAAAGCAGATCTTCTACCCCTTCCAGCCCTCTATTCCTTACGTGGATTTGAATTCATCGAAAAGGACATTCTACACCCCATGGTTGGACGACACATCTACCAAACACTTATAGAAAACCTATATTTTCTGGGTCACGATCACCACCCTCTGGTTAGAACCGTAAAAAAAATGTTCTACACACATACCCCCTTGGAGCGACCACGGCCAACCTGCATAGGTTTTTATGGGAACCAAACCTCCTATGAATTCGGCTGGCTTGCAGCTTTATCACAAAGAAAAGATTTAAAAGACTTAATAAAACTAGCAAAGAAATGCCTAAAAACTTCCACATACCTAAAGAACGCAGATCCTCTGCTCAAATACGCCCAACATTGTAACCACACGCAAAACACAGAGGTTAATCCTGGAAAGGGAGTTGCCTTTCGAACAACCGTATCCGAAGTGATCGCACAGCTCTCCGATTTCATGCTTATAACCAAAAAGGCAACCCCCATCTTTCATCCGGGGAAAAACAAAAAAACTATTCTTCTCGAACTTTACTCACCCGAAATGCCTCTCCTGATAATCAATGCCCTCGCAACCGCCAAAGCCTACACCAAAAAAGATATTCTTGAATTTATAAGAGGTTTTATTGAGCATTGCACGGAAGAGCAAAAGGCCTGGTTTAACATTAAAACCTTCAACAATAAAACCATTAATGCCAGTACATTTAAAAACTACACCTACTCAACAAAAGACTATGAAGCGCTCAAAAAAGATTCCTTCAAAGAACCATCCAAGTGGGACCTGTTTTACCTCTACTCACACAAAAGTAAACCCATACGTATGCTTTCGATTCAAAAAGGAATCTTAATAAAGCACTCCATTTTCGATTGTTGCGAAACTGGAGTTTTGCGAATTCTACAACTACTCCTCGCCACAGGTCACCACACTATCTATTCCTTAAACCGCTTGCCCACCACGCTTAGAAATTATCCATTAATACAAGCGTTTGTAAGCCGATTCCAAGATAGAGACATCAACGACCCTATTCTACGCACCCAACAATTTCTCGTCTTTGCAAATCACAAGGACACACTGCTCTACCACACACCCGAGTATGAATACGGCCTTGAAGCCTCAGAAACTAGTATACTTAAAGCCCTGAATTTTATGCTCGGAACCGCTGCAAATACCTTTGAAGAACTAGGTAAATTACTTAGTTGGGATGAACAGACCGTATGCTTTGAGACAAAAAAAGATCCCAAGCAGGTTTAATCCTGAAAAAAGATGAATCCACCCTCACAATGCACGTAAAGAACGTTACAAAAAACAGGACAACCGAAGTAGTTTTACTTATTGAAAAAGACAATCATGTTGGCGTTCTCCCGCATAAAACCACAACTACAAAAAACAACTTGCCCCTAAAACGGAGTAGAATTTCAGACCCTGGCCATCATCTCATCAAGTTCAACTTCAACCCTTCAGATTTCCCTTTTTCTCTCTTCTTTGATGGCCCCCAAGACACTCCCAACTTGTTCATCCCTTCAGAGAATAAAAAATTTAATAATTTCGTTGGGTTATTTTTGAATCGAACCGGCAAGAAAGGTAAACTTTTGCAAAAAAGCTTCAAAGAACTCATCGATCTTAAAAAACTTGAGAATTTAAATCCTGTTCAAAATGAAATTCTTAATCCTGTTCAAAACGAGGTCATTAATCCTGCACCTGTTTCCGTTTTATCGAGAGAAGTTTATTTTGAACCACAGGAAGTTGACTTTGTGCCACAAATTGAAGAAGTATAGAAAAAATAGAACAACTTTAATTTTTCACAAAAAACAGTCACGGATTATGTGTGTAAAACGACATAATCCGTGACCAATAAATAACTAAACTAACTCCGCAGGATATTTAATCCTGAAAATTCTAGGTATGGTTAGTTCTCAATCATAAACATCCCTGAACCAGCTCCCGCTCCGCCCTTAGGCTCCTTTTTAAAGTCTGGAAAGATAATATCCTCAAAAAACCGACGACTTCCCTTATTCCCTTTTTTGCTTTGCTTATTCATCTTCTTAAGGTCTTGAAGCAAAGTATCAAAGAACTCCTGAGTCTCCTGGGTTAAACCGCATTTTTTAATGATCTTCCCTACCCATGAGTCATCCGCGCACAAGGCACGAATAAGCCCGTATTCATCGGCCTTAAAAAACACGAACCCTTTTTTTTCGATAATTTTTTCAATGTTATTAAGAACTCGCAAAATCACCATTCTACTATAGTTTCCCGGCTTGTTTAACACCACATTCAACTCAGCCTCCTGAGGATTTTCTTTTGTAAGTACAATCTCTTGAAGTAAATCGCTAACAAACAACCACGGTGTAAAAACCGAAGTCGTCACCGTCATATCAGCAGTTGGCAAAAATAAGTTCAAGACCGTTTTACAATCTTCCTCAGACCTTTTTTGCACAACATCCCACACCTCGTTAACGTCACCTAGGAGAAGCGGATTAGACAAACTCCCCCCGTCTTGCACCTGCTGCTTGGCCATAGCCATAATAGCAGCACACAAAAAGGCTTTTTTGAAAACATTTTCACCCTGCAGCTGACTCTTAAACCCGACTAAATAATTCAAAAAAGAAGCCCTATTGCACGCATTAAGAACCAAGTCGCCTTTTCCATTTTTATTTTTCTCATTGAACAGACCCTCTTTATTCTCCATATAATACGTCATAGTTGTATTATCAATGTTTTCAGCCACCTCTTTTAAAATTTTCGGTTTAAGAGGAACGCCAAGCTTGTGTAACACAGGAATAAGAGCCTTCTTATCACCAAACCTTATAGCAGTGCCATGTTGTTCATAAACGTGTTGCAACAACCCTTTTTGCTCTTCTTTTTCCAGCAAATTTTCAACTTCATTCACACCCCATTTTTTAAGAACAGGTGTTAGCCAAGCCAAATTCGCTCCGTATTTAGCAATAAAGTTACTCATACGAGTCCTTTTGAACCTAGCACCATTCTCGACAAGTAATTTGAATACGGTCAGATCTTTCCAATCGTCCACCACAAAATCAAGCAAACTTTTGGTTACGTCCAACAACGACGTGTTGGGCACCTCTGCATTAATATCTGCACCTTTTTGAATTAAAAGCTCGATCAACTTAGGATTTTTATTCTTGCAAGCCCAATAAAGCAGCGTCCTACTCTCCAAATTCCTCGCATTAACATCAACTCCAGCATCAAGAAGAAAACTCGCTTCATCGAAATTATTCTTGCAAAACACTTGAAAAAGATATTCCACGTAATAGGCCCCTTTTTCGATCAAAAACTTTGCCAGCTTAAGATTTTTGTTTGTGTAAGCCCAGCGCAATGCTTTTTCACCAGAGCCATCCTCGAGATTGGCGCCATGAAAAACCAACAGTCGAACAATATCTTCAAAATTCTTTTCACATACTATTTCAAGAGCACTCTTCTTACCCTTAAATTCAGAGGCTAAGGCAGACCTCACATTAAGCAATTTCGATACGTTGTCCTCATTTCCGTTTTCAAGTGCTTTAAAAAACTCTTTCTTCAGATCATTTTTAGTTTTCTTCATAACAACTGGACGTTCATCAATCTCCATTGCAACCGCCTGGCCAGCTACCACACAAGCAGCTACCAACCAAAACCGTGCTAACTTATTTGAAATACTCACGAGATACCTCCTCAATTATTTATTAAAATTTCTACAACTTCTATTACATTCATTGTTTACGGAATTAAATTCCAGCATTTATTAATTTATACAACAGACAGTGCTTAACCTCACAGACCGCTTAAAACCTCCTTTTACGCCATACGCAAGCACTTAAAAAATTGCTATATTTAATTTCTTATTTTATAATGCAGGTTAAATTAAATATTGTCAAGAAATCTAACAATATTTAATAATAAAGCTAAATAGGAAAAATTATAACATGAAGTACAACATCCCTTATAATAAAGTCAAATTAAACGAAAAAGGGGTGTTTAAATCTATGAATATACTCATTAAATAAAATAGGACGACCTGCAAAGACCGTCCTATTTTACTAAACCTAAAATCACTTTTAGATTGCCATTATTCTCACCACTGTAAGTGGTTGACGATGGCCAATTTTACGACGACATTTCTTACGCCGCTTAAAAGTATAGGCAATGAGCTTTGGCCCTTTACCATGTTTTACAACAATCGCTTTTACTGCGGTTGAAAGAAAGGGAGTACCAAATTCCACTTTATCTTTGCTCACACGACGAGCAAGAACATCGTGAAAAATTATCTCTTCCCCTGCTGCGGCATCTAACTTTTCAATGGCAACGGTCTTACCCTCTAGGGCTTGATACTGTTTGCCGCCGGTCTGAAAGATGGCGTACCTATCAAAAGCCATTTCTAGCTTTCCTTGACTTGCTTTGTTCATTGACTGAAAACCTTTACGTCTAACGAATGCGGCACTTTAATTACGTAATTTCTTAGTTCAGTTTACCAAACCTACACTTTTTGGCAAACTAGAGAAAGACAAGTTTGTTAAAATAGTTTGAAAGACGCTTCTAACCTCTTTTTGTAGAAGGATATTCGCATGTCAGAAAAATTCGATTTAGGATTAATACAAGCGCTAAGAGATCGCACCGGCATCGGAATGATGGACTGCAAAAAAGCACTCATCGAATCCGGCGGAGATATTGATCGCGCTGTAGAATTATTACGTAAAAAAGGCGCCGCTGTTGCAGAAAAACGCTCTGCAAATGCCACAAAACAAGGACTGGTACACGCCTATATACACACAGGCTCGCAATTGGGTGTTTTAGTAGAAATAAATTGCGAAACAGATTTTGTAGCCAGAACTCCTGACATACAACAATTTGCACGCGACGTTGCCATGCATATTGCAGCCGCCCACCCACGCTGCGTGAGCCCTGAAGACCTTGATGTAGAATTTCTTACACGTGAAAAAGACATTTTTACAGAGCAGCTCAAAGCATCCGGCAAACCTGCCCCAATGATTGAAAAAATTGTCGCAGGAAAAGTAGAAAAACTTTACACCGAAGTCTGCCTCCTTAAACAAAATTTCATCAAAAACGACAAAGCTACTATTGATGATCTTCTAAAAGATCTAATGGCAAAAATGGGCGAAAAAATCACCATTCGTCGCTTTGTTAGATATGAAATCGGAACCTAAAATCGCTTTTAAGAAAGACTTACTATGAGTTTCACATTTTCCGCAGATGATAACCCACAAAAATTTGAGCACGCATTACGCGCCGAAATGCAAACACACCTTGAATATTTCGAAAAAGAACTAGGGAAAGTTCGTACCGGCCGGGCTAATCCAGCGCTAGTCGAAGACTTGAATGTTAATTGCTATGGCTCCAACATGCGCCTTAAAGATCTTGCAACTATATCCGCCCCCGAAGCACAATTAATAGTTATACAACCCTGGGACCAAGGAAATATAGAAGCCATAGAACGGGCTATATCACTATCGGAGTTGCATGTAAATCCAGTTAATGATGGCATTGTTATTCGCATACAACTGCCTCCTATGAGCGCTGCTCGTCGGGACGAACTTACAAAGATGGTTTCCAAAAAACTTGAAGAATGTAAAATTGCACTACGCAACGTAAGACGAGATTTTAACAACTTGGTTCGCGATTTGGAGAAAAACAAATCCTTATCAGAAGATATTGCAAAACGTCTTCAAACCATTCTACAAAAAGTTACAGATGATTTAATTAGCCGCTCTGAAGCCATTTACACGAAAAAAGAGAACGAATTAAAAACATCTTAAAATTAACTTCATCTTCGTTTCCAATTATGGTATCCTCCTTAGTGTGATGGTTCAAAATGTGACATGTCAATCATGTTTGAACCTATAAGCAAAGCAGGAGTGGCGGAAGTGGTAGACGCGCTGGACTTAGGATCCAGTCCCGAAAGGGGTGGGGGTTCGAGTCCCTTCTCTTGCACCAAAAAAGGAGCGAGGCCCGTGGATGAACAGGATCGCGATCTGATATGTCTTGTAGATAAACAGTCAAGTCGCAAATGTCTGGCACGAGTAATTGTAAAAAAACCGCTAGTTCAAGCGCTTTATAAGCAGGCGCTTGAACGGCATCGATTTTACGTTCAAGCTCGTGGTTTTGCACGTGGCGAAACTCCCATTTCTTACCTTGAACGCACCTACCGCTCCAATGTAATCGAGCATATGAAAGAATTCTTACTCAATCATTGTGTAATCAACACATTATATCAAGAACTTTATCAACAACAGGCCGTTATCGCAGGCGACCCAGAATTAACTACTATCGTATTGACTCCAGAAAGTGATGCTGAGTTCTGTTTTTCTTGCTCAAAGCTTCCCATAACTTTCAAAACACATTGGCGAGATCTTAGTTTAAAAGCTCCTGTGCGGCGCAATTACAAAGATCTTGACCGACAAGTAGAGTTTTTTGTCGCAGAAGAAGCCTCTAAGGAAAAGACCCGCGACAAAAAAAAGGGGGTCTCTTTTTATGACTGGGTGCTGTTTTCTGCAACCTTAATTGATCATGAAACACGTCAACCCCTCTCTAACTACCGCGATAAGCTATGGATTAAAGTTGGGAAAGAAGAGATTGATAGAGATGCTCAACTTTCCTTCCTAGATAAAAAAGTTGGAGATTCATTCGTTACCGATAGCAACCTACTTCAAACATACTTTAGCAAACAACTTGATACCGACTACCTCTTTCTCATAGAAATCATCTCCATAGTTCCTCATGCTTCCTCATCCTTGGGATATCTTAAAAATCACTTCGCACTCTCAAACGACAATGATATTCGACGCATGCTCATGGAAATTTTTTCTCACCGCCATGACATCTCTCTAAGACGAGAAACCGTTGAAGCAACACTTAAAATACTACTTAAACAATTCTCTATTCCTCTTCCGGCAGACCTTATACGCCAACAAGAAGGATTTTTATTACAAGAAATACAACGCACCCCAGACTATCCCGTCTATAGACTTCAAAAAGATTTTCGCTCAAAAATCTCTTCCCTCGCAGAAAAACAGCTTCACGAAAATCTTATTGTTGACCATATAGCCCAAGAAGAACATTTTTCTGTCTCCCAAGACGATATAAATTCTTATATTTCGTTACTTCAACGCCCTCGCACCAAAGAATTTATCTACTTTAGTCTTCCCATTGCCCGATTAAATGGACAAGAGCAACCCCTTCCTGCCAGCATCGTCCAACAGGCATGTTTACGCGAAAAAACACTTAACCGACTTATAAAAATGTTAGTACGCAAAGGGAGCTCGCGTTAGGGCTTGTTTTATGCTATATTAACAAAAGTGGGGATTTAATCTCAAGTTAAATCCTAATTTAATTCTGAAATGTTATTGGTCTAATTTTTGATAGTAAACTATGGAAACAGAGCTCGTTATTATTCTAGGATCGGGTCCAGCTGGTCTAACTGCAGCTATCTATGCCGCACGCCTAGGTTTAAACCCTCTTGTAATTGAAGGGCCCATACCTGGAGGGCAGCTTACCGGAACTTCTTTTGTCGAAAATTGGCCCGGAACTGTGCATATTCAAGGATCCTCACTTATGGACCAAATGCGCGCTCATGCTCTCTCTTTTAAAGTACGTTTTGCAGAAGGAATAATTACCAAAATTTCCGGAACGATGCCACTTTTTACCATAACTACTAATAAAAACACCTCTTTTACAAGCAAATCCATAATAATCGCTACAGGATCACTCCCTAGGACACTAAAATGTCCCGGTGAAGAGATGTATTGGGGAAAAGGAATATCTACCTGCACCTCCTGTGACGGACCTCTATTTGTAAACAAACGTGTTGTTATAGTAGGAGGCGGAAATTCTGCATTAGAATACGCACTTTTTTTAGAACGCTTTACTACTAAAATAACCATCGTCCATGAGCTCGATTCGCTAACTGCAAGCGACAAACAGATGCGTGATAACGTGCTAAATAGCCCGCACATTCAAATTATCTACAACAGTACAATCCATTCAATAAAAGGTGATGGAGACCATGTTACCTCTATTATCGTCACACATCAAAAAGAAAACCAAACTCAAGAACTAGCAACCGATGGAATTTTCCTAGCTATAGGCCAAATTCCAAGCACTGCATTCTTAAACTCCTATCTTGAGCTTACACCCTCACACTATATAGCACTTAAAGAAAATAGCCTCACCTCAATTGTGGGAATTTTTGCGGCAGGAGATGTGGCCGATGCACGGTACCGGCAAGCCATTACGGCTGCAGGTATGGGATGCATGGCCGCACTTGATGCTTATAATTATTTGAAAAAATTTAATCTTCTTTTAAACTAAAGAATAGAAAACTACCAAAACCTAGGATGAATTTTTATGTCAATAACTTATCAGCCAAAACGTACAAAACGTAACAGAAAACATGGTTTCCTAAAACGGATGTCATCGCACGCCGGTCGTCTTATTATTAATCGACGCAGAGCAAGCGGAAGAAAACGCTTGGCCGTCCACGCATAAAGTCGTCCCAACTACACTTGCTATGCCTTCTGTTGCTGACCTAATAAAAAACTCCAGACGAATCGCACGAAGTCCCTGTGTGGATATACGTGTCTTCCCAGCACCAGAGGGCGCAAGGCTAGTGATTGTGACCCCCCGCAAATCGGGAAACGCGGTAAAAAGAAATCAATTCAAACGACGTATTCGTGCGCTGTTTCGAGAACTGAAACTTTCTAACTTGGGTTACAGTTGGATTTTTTTTGCAAAGGCAGGTGTTTCTTCATGCTCATTTACCATGCTGCATGCTTTCTTAGAAGAGTGTGCTCACAAACTATCCGTACAACCCTCATCGCCTTCATAGTTACAATTCGAGCTCTGTTGGGTCCAGGTGGCGGATGCCGTCATCCTGTTTCTTGCACACGCTATGCGTGTTTACAACTAGAACAGGAGCCTTTTCTACGTGCGTTTTATAATATTACAAAACGCATTCTTTCGTGTAATCCATTCGTACGGTCTTAACAAAGCCACATGCATAGGCATGCGCAACATCATCAAGCGCAGCAACTGTAGAGAGTAAGTGTGCAACGCGCTCACGGCTCCGCTGCTGATCTGTATCAAGAAAATACCCATCTAATGCAGCAGCAATATGACTCTGAATATTTTTTTGCTCATGTTTACCCGTGTTCGGCCCTAAAAGAGCTAGCACCAATTTCTCATGCAACTCTGCAGCCAGCACACTCGCAAGAGGTACGGTTAAAAGCAGGTCATGCGCATCTGAAAAACGTTCTTGATTTATCAAACTCGACAATATCCGACGAGCCGTAATTAAAATTTTTTTCTCATCTTTACGCTTTTGATAAAGACTAATGAGAATCATTAAAACATCATCTGCACGATCTGCAAGATCACACAAACATTCATACGTAAAAATTGCTTGAACATCATCTCCCGATTGCTGATATAACCATCCAGCACGGCGATAAGAATCAAACGCTCGCTCATCGTTAAAAGCCAAAAATATATCGCCTTCTAACTGCGCTACCAATGCAGCACTCTGTATAGAATGTGCTAAAAGTCGGTAGATACTTAATGCGCGCTCCTTTTCTCCACGTATTACAAATTCTGCCAACTTAAACCAGGCGAGACTCATCTTTTCCGGCGAAACTTGCTTCATTTTTTTACCTTCTATTCCAGGTCGGCATATTTAAACACGCGCGTCTTCATACGCGCCCCAGCATAGTATACTCATGTATACTAAATGCACGCAACTCCAACCTCCATTTCACCTCCATTTCACCTCCATCCAACCTCCATTTCCCCTTCGATCTCACTCTTAAATTTTCTCCATTTCCACCTCTATAACCTACACCACAGAATTCCTACGTTATTAAATAAAAAGCGCTGGCTTTGGAGCAGGAGAAGGATTCGAAGGTTTTTCAGGATGAGCAGCCAACGGTCTTCTTAAAATTCCCGCAATAAATTGCTCCATAGAATAGACCTTCTGACACAACACAACCTGATAATCAATAGTATCGACCAATCCACCCAAATAGGCATTCCAATAATCAATCAGATCTCTCACTAACCGATCTAAAGCGGTAAGATCTATCTCCAAAACAATAGGCCCACCAAGCAATATCGGTAGCTCCTCACGGAAATCCATATTCACAATCGAATCATGTAAATTCTTAAATTTAGGAGAGACCGGAAACCGCTCCTCATCCTCTAAATTTTGCTCAGGGAAAAAGCCTAGCTCATCCAATTTCTGCTGCACCGAAATCACATACTTCTCACCATTCGCTACTGCCTGCTCAACTAAATGAATAAGTTCTGATGTAATATCTCTAGCCTCACGGGGTTGTTGCTGGTCTGCTACCGCCTGCTCTGCATTCTTTAAAAGAACTGCAAGATCCCTATGTATATCTTTTAACATAGTAAGATGACTAACATAATGAGCCAGACTATCCAAAGCTGCTCGCGCTATTCCAGGCGATGCCCGTCTACCAGAATAAAGAACAAAGAAAAAATACCAGGCAGGATCACGGTACATTGTAAAAGTTGCACATGCAAGCGGTGCCGCTACTACCCCTCCCACTAAAGTAGGAACATAGCTATTTTGCAACGGCTCAAAAAAAGAAAAGCTTGAAAAAAGACGCACTACCGCAAGTTCCACCAACTTTTGAATAGCAAGAGTTCCCCCTCCATACACCATCCCTAGCGATCCCCATGCCCCTACACGGCTCAACCGATCAATGGTATCTTTTGGAAATTCCCCAACTGTCGCAAGCATCCCCGAATAAACCCCACTTACCACTATAAGCACCACAAGAAAACGTTTCATACACACTCTCCCGATAGAAACAAGATTTTAATCCTGACAGAAAAAACCTATCTTGAAAGAGCATAGTACAGGCCACCTTGCAACACAACAATCCACTAAAATTTATTTAAAGAGAAGACATATAACACTTTTTAAAGCCCCAGATATTGCAACCGCTCTATCCGAGATTTATAAGCTTTGTCATTACGGATAAGATTACATGCCGAATGCCCAAGAACCTTAAGAGCTTCAACCAACTCTTTCACTTCTTTCAACACCTGAGTCGACTGGCTCGCCGTTAACACACGGTGCCTACCATTAAAGTTTCGGGCTGTATTAACAACGTTCACATTCTTAACGTTTTCATTATTCTCAAGCTTTAAGATCGACGCTGATGGCTCAAACAAAAGACTATCAATCTGCGCCATAAGCGTTATCACCGTCTTAACCGCATCCTTAATTCCACCAGATCGGTCAATCAAAAGTTGACCGTCGCCAAACTCAGAAAAATCCCACCACATCTCCTGCACAGAATTAAATACTCGGCTCCAACACACACTCCTTCTAAGCTCTAAAAGCTTATAAAAGGGAGCATTTTTAGGAAGAACAGGCTTCCCTATAACCTTCTTCCCACTTTCGCTCTGTTTCTTCGAATCGTCCGAATTCATAGCAGAACAGATATCCCGTATATAAGGTCCATCAAGAATATCTGGG
>CAYRPI010000013.1:20768-21763 GCA_964426225.1 uncultured Candidatus Babeliaceae bacterium
CTGAACATGACTTGTCTGATTTTTAACAACCCACTGAATAATAGCCAGATCCTTCAAAAATGCCTGATTTTTTTTAATTCTAGACTCAAGATGTTGTTTACGAGCTGCAAGATAAGACGTCCCCACAACACTCGCGTAGACCCCTTGAGTAACTGTCATAGCATGCGGGAAAAGATACGGTGATGCACACAACGCTGCAACACCAAATAGACTCAATCCTGGATGGCGTGCAACCAAACCTCCACCAGCCTTGGCCATGTTATGTGCTTTTGATAAAAGATCATACCGGTTTTCCCATCCCCACAAAGCCCCCTGCTCAGTAAGACGTATGCCCGTTTTACTTAAATAATAAAGCCCAACACCGCCACCTACAACTGCAGCTCCAGTAACCAAAGGCGCTGCAACGCGACGCCATGTAGGGATCTCTTCTTCCACAATATTCATAGCAGACAAAGCGGCACTACAACTCAATAGAAACAACGGCAATATTAAAACTTTTTTAAACAAATTCATCGGAAATTCCCCCCACCTAAAAACAATACTTAACCACTTTTCTTAATTCTCTTTATTTTGAGAATACAAAAAAAACAAATGCTAAGACAAGTATTGATACCTTTACCCATTTAAAATGGTGCCGAGAGATGGAATCGAACCACCGACACGAAGCTCTTCAGGCTTCTGCTCTACCACTGAGCTACCTCGGCACCCCTGCAAAAGAATGCTTAAAAATTGTACCCGTTCTTTGCCTTAAGGTCAAGTGTTTATCGTTCTTTTTGTTATGGCAAAGAGATTTCTCACCACAACGCTACGGGCAATTCTTTTCCTTTCACAGAAGTCCAGGCGGTTATCCGAAAAATTTTCGCCTCCCCTTTCCCATCTGTCCCCTCTGACCCCGTTGAAAAACTAACCTTATAAGGAAAATCTATGGCTTCAAGCTCGTTAACCACGTCTTTAAGCACGCTCATAAGTTTATCCCGGTCCTTATGGTTCGTTTT
>CAYRPI010000014.1:0-20426 GCA_964426225.1 uncultured Candidatus Babeliaceae bacterium
TTTGAGTAAAAAGTCAAGTTGAAAACTGTTTTGTTTAAAAGAGTTCTTTCGAAACGTTTTCGAAACAGGAGTGAATAACCGTTTTTGTTCCGTTTATATTTCTTATAATGCAGAGACCCGCTCCTTTGTGGATGTGACTATTGGTTTTTGCTTGTTGTTTAAAATAGGTCCAGATCTCTTTTGACGATAGAGAGTTTTTTAAGGCCATCTCCTTAGCCACGTTGAATAGATTTAAGGCAGAGTTCCCGGTGCATAAAAATCCAGGGAATAGGACTAGGATGTCTCCATCCTCTAGTTCGTCCGTAAGGATCCCGTATTTTTTAGAATAATGGATTAATTTAGGGTCGTTTGGAGAGGATTTTTTGTAGGTTAAAATTCGGCCATTTTCCAAAAGCCACTGGTTTGTAATTAGAGAGACAACCGCTTTATGGAAAATATCCTGTTTTTTGGGGGATTCAGTATTAAGGTTTAGAAAGGCTGTGCCAAGCGCTCCTGTTGTTTTTGGTTTTTTTATAAATATGGTTGCGTCCCCACCCGCATTTTCCCAGGTGCGATGCAGAATTACCAGCTTATTATCTGGAGTTGTGACGGTTTTTTTATTTTGATAATCAACAAGGTCATTAATCTCTGATTTTGTAGGTAAAACGGGTAGTGGAGAAGATTCCTTGAAAGACGGTTTTTCTGGAAGAGAATCTGTTTTTTCTAGGTTCTTCTTTTTAAGAAGCTTTTTTTGGTTTTTTTCTTTTTTTGAGTTTCGTTGCTTTTTTGGAGTCGAATTATTTGTTTTTTTTATCGGCTCGATTGTGGTGTTCATTAGAGTTGAAAGCGTCTTTTTTTGATTCTCGTTCGCTTTTTTCGTTAGTTCGAGAATTTTTTCTAAAGCCTCTTTTTTCCTATTTACCGCAGCAATTCGAGCAGGAGTTTCTTTTGTGTTATTTTCCTTTAAGAAAAGGGCTGGGCTGCTGTTATCGAATAACGTTTGAATAACTTTGGCATTGCCGTTTTCTGCAGCGTAATGGAACACTGTCCAGCCCTCGCTATCTGAGGCTGTAATGTCTGCACCCAACTCAATAAGCGTTTTAACCATTTTGAGATTGCCCGTTGAACAGGCAACATGGAGGGCTGTTTTTTCGTAATTGCCTTTATTGCTTGTTGTGTTGATGAGTTTTTTGTTTTTTTCGTTTAAGAATTTAATAATGTCGTAATTGCCTTCTTGTGCAGCCCAATGGAGACCTGTCCAGCCGTCACTATCCGTGGTTGCAGTAATGTTTTGATCTAATTCAATAAGCGTTTCAACCGCCTCAAGATTGTTATTTGAACAGGCAATATGGAGAGCTGTTCTTTCGCAATCGTCTTTATTGCTTGTTGTGTTGATGAGGAAT
Organism: uncultured Candidatus Babeliaceae bacterium; assembly: GCA_964426225.1. Classification (GTDB taxonomy): domain Bacteria; phylum Babelota; class Babeliae; order Babelales; family Babelaceae; genus UBA12395. The sequence goes on from CAYRPI010000014.1 coordinate 1,383, forward strand.
TTGTTTTTTTCGTTTAAGAATTTAATAAGTGCGGAATTGCCAGTTTGTGCAGCACAATGGAGAACTGTCCAGCCGTTTCTATCTCTGGCCGTAATCTTCGCGCCTAATTCAACAAGCTTTGTAACCGCCTCGAGATTGTTATTTGAACATGCAATATGGAGAGCTGTTTGTTTTAAATTGGCTTCATTGCTTGTTGTGTTAATGAGGTTTTTGTCTTTATCGTGTAAGAATTCGATAAGTGCGGATTTGCCACCTTGTGCAGCGTAATGGAGGGCTGTCCAGCCTCTGCTATCTGTGGCTGTAATAATGTTTTGATCTAATTCAATAAGCGTTTTAACCGCCTCGAGATTGCTATTTAAACAGGCAATATGGAGGGCGGTTTGTTTTTCTTTATTGCTTGTTATGTTGATGAGAGAGTTATTTTTTTTGTGTAAGAATTCAATAAGTACGGGATTGTCAGTTTGTGCAGCGTAATGAAGAGCTGTCCAGCCGTTGCCATCTCTGGTTGAAACGTCTGCCCCGAAATTAAAAAGTTTTTTAAGTACGTTAAGATTGTTATTTCTGGCGGCTATATGTAGGGGAGTCTCTCCATAGTTGTTTTTTAGATCAAGTAGTTCTTTTTGCTCTTCTATGGTTAACAATTTTAGAATTGAGTCGATTTTTTCTACATCTCCCCAATTTATTGCATTTTTAAAATTTGATATTATCTCTTCGCTAATGAGGGGGTTAGTGGCAGATTTGCTATTTTCAATCATAGCTTCAATTGGTTGAGAAGGTGTAAGCGCTAGGATTAAGAGAGTGAATAAGCAGTACATTTTTTTCATGATATGGTATCCGATATGGAGCGTTTTAAAATTATTATTCAAAATAAACTATTATTATTAATAATGATAGTTTATAATAAAAAGTCAAGCTGAAATTGAAAGAATTGTGTTTTTAGTCAAGTCTAATTTGCAAGTTAAAATTACTAATAGGTTTGTGGAGAAGTTTTTGCGAATGATAAAGGTTAAGAGAGAAATCCGCAGCTTATGCTTTTCCCTTCGATAAACTTAGGATAAACTTCGCCTTGGTGCCAGTCTGCCATAGTTCAGTTAAACTTCGGCTTGTCCTCCATAGCCTTGGCAAAGGAGGAAGTTATTACTCTTGCAAGCGACGGCTGGGCAAAGAAGGGTAGCGAAATGAAAGAATTTACTAAAGATGTTTTTTGGCGAAAGCGTGTCCAGATCTAATTTTTACATATTTTTTGAATTTTAAAGCTTTCTTTTTGTCGGAAAATGCAAGATAGGTAACCAGTTGCCACGGTTTAAAATTAGCCGTATGGATAGATTTGCCAGAGCTATGAGTTACAAGTCGCTGCTTCAGGTTAGTTGTATAACCAATATAGGTTTGAAACGGATCTGGGTATTGGCGCCTGCCCTCCATAGCTTTAGCGGCGGGGGGAAGTATGGAGGAGAGAGTGGGATTCGAACCCACGATCCCGTTCACACGGGATAACGGTTTTCAAGACCGCCGCTTTCGACCGCTCAGCCATCTCTCCTTAGCCTATTCAAAATACAGGATAACGGTTTCGTTTTTTCAAATCAAGAAGAACAATAAAATTTACCTTTTCAAGATTAAATTCTACCAAATAGTTTGGAAAGCTCATCTGCAGAATTTATAAGAAAGGTGGGATTAAGGGCTCTGATTTTTGATTGATAGGAGGCATTTTTTGCATGACTGCCGCCTAAGAATCCAACAACTTTCATCCCGGCAGCCTGAGCAGCTTTGATTCCTGTTGTACTATCTTCTATAACTAAGCATTCATCGGGGTGAGCATTGCACTGTTTGGCTGCGTATAAAAAAAGGTCTGGTGCTGGTTTTCCATTTTTAACTAATTTAACATTGAATCGATGGTTTTTATCGAAAAAATGGTCAAGGTGCGTTGAGCTAAGCGCGCGTTCGATGCGGTCCATTTCGCCGTTTGAGACAACAGATATCGTGATATTCCTTTTTTTAACTTCCGTCAGAAATTCGGTTATTCCTGGAATAACTTTTAATTCTTTGGTGAAGGCATTGAGTACGTGTTGATTTAATCTTATTTTGACGTGCGGGGCGAGTGGTGTGCCGCGTAGTTCGCCTATTTTTTTTATCATGTCATCTAGGCTAAATCCAGACATAAGTTGCATAAGTTCTTTTGGAGTCCTGTTAAAACCTTCTTGGGCGAATTCTTCTGCATAGATGCGATAAGATAATAATTCACTGTCGACCAAGACGCCGTCGCAATCAAAGAGAATAAGCTTTATTTTCTTGAGGAGGTCTTTTGGTGAGGTGCTTGGCATAAAATCACCTTATAAATTTTTTAATAAGAAAATAAAAGAGCCAAAAGAATAGGAGCGCTATGACTCCGCCTCCAAGTGCCCATGCAAAAGAGTAGAGGTGTAAAAGATTGGCTGTGAGAGTGATTGATAGTCCTAATGCTAGAATTAGAGGGATTGATTGTAATAGGGAGAGTGTGGTGTGATGTTCCATTAGTTACCTCTTGTGAATGTTAATGAATCTTGCAGGGGTATTGTAACATTGTATTTATGTAGGGTCGAGTGGGATTATTTGTAGTGCATAAGAAAGTGGCTATCTGAGCTGTTTTGAACTCTGATAGCCACTTTAGAACTGATGTTGTGTAGGCTCGATTTAATCAATTTTTATTGAATTGCATCGTACATGAAAATGACGGGAGTTGCGTTGTTTTTATATTCTTTCCCAGAGAGAATTGTTTGTATGGTTGATAGATCGATTTCTGTGACCTCTGAATCATTAAAGCACAACCATTGTGACTCTTTTTTAATATAACAGATGTAGTGCCCTTTTAGTGTGCTTTCACCTATCTGTACAATAAATCCGGCAAGCTCATAATGTGGAGATTTTTTTGCAAGAGAGGTAATGCAATAAGGTGTCATGTCCAGGGTAAAGGGGATCTTAATGGCATCTTTCTTTTTTATGGGGCTCCATGTTGTTTTGTCAAAGTCGGTTCTGTTGATTATTATCAAAAGGCGTTCGGGAAGTTCTGTGAATTTGTAGGTCTGCGTTAAAGAGACAGGCGTTTTATTGCATCTGTTGCAACGAGCGTCAGAAGTAGTGTCTAGGGAGTAGCCTGAATAATTTTCTTGGAGATTGATTGTGATTTTTTGCTTATTAGAGGATTCGTCAAGATCTACACCTATCTTGCCTGTAGTGGTGGCGGTATATCCGTCATCCTTAAAGGCTCGCTTTAAGGATTTTTTTAGATTGGTGGAAAAAGCATTTCCAGGGCGAACCCCACAGGGCGAGGTTTTGTTACAATTGCTGCATGTTTTAAAACTTAGAGCTTTGGAGTGAAACATAGAGGGCATTATTTTACTCAATGTATTTGCAAAGTTTAAGACGGTTTCATTTGCATCACCACCGTTTTCATTTATAAGGTTGCTTACGTTGTTTGAGGTGTTGTATTTCTTCAGTGCATCTTCAGATTCTAGCGCCCTGTCTTGTTGATAAGGTTTTATGGACTCTGCAAGCTTTGTTAGAGCGTTGATGAAAGAATCATTAGAACTGTTTTTGTTTTCCAAAAGTTTTTTTTGAATAGCTTGATTATGGAGGAAGAGTGCTAGCGTAGCATTAAAAAAACAATCGAGATTACTCTGGTTTTTAAATCCAACAAACTTGGGATTGATGGGCTCTTTAAAGTCATCATTCTGTTTTGAAAGGGAGTCAGATACGGATGGATTGGGCGCTGTGTTTTTCGGGGTTAAATCTAGATCTTGGTTTATTACGTGTAGCCATGTGAGTATGCGACTAGTCATACCAAATATTCCAGATGTCTCCATAGACATGCATTCAATCTGAGTCGAGGCGGTAACAGAGAGGGTTAAAGCAACTGTTTTTAGTAATAAGGATTTAATAGAATTCATAATAGCTTCCTGTTTTAAATTATTTTATGATTTTGTTTCTGGTTGTTATTAGTTTAGCAAATACGTGTCTATTGTCAATTTTTTAAATTATTTTATTTAAATTCCAGCTTTAAATCCTGTTCAGGTTTATAGGAGACTTCGAGGAGTTAAGCCAAACACATTTGTACAGAGTTTGCTGAGGTTATTTTTTTTTAGATTTGCAAGTTGGTTTACTTTGGTACGGGGGTTAGAGGCGCGTACAAAATCTTTGGCTAGTGGGATGAGATTTTTTTGTATTGAGGGCTCATTGGCTTGCTTTTGCATATGCTTGTAGAATTTTGAGGTTGGGCTTTTAAATAGAGGGTTTAGGGTGCAGAAAAATCGATAAAGGGTCATGGATTTTATAGTTGAACGGGGGAATAATAGCGTTAGAGGCGTTTGCATTTGCTTGTTTTTTATATCTAAGGGCGCGCCTTGTTTTATGAGAAAGGCTATAGAAGTCCAATGTTTTAAAGAATCGCATTTTTTTTTACATGCTAAGTGTAATGCGGTGTTCCCATCGTTATCTTGCACATCAATAAGAGCTTTAGATTTTAAGAGTAGGTTTTTTATAGGATCTTCTTTATCTTGGATTAAATCTTGTAGAGCAGCTTCATGTAGCGGCGTTCTACTCTGGTTGTTTTTACATTTTTCAGGGTCAAATCCTTTTGCATCAAGTAATAGTTTAATGGCTTCTAGGTTTTCTATACGGTAAGCCAGATGAAGAGGGGTGTCCCCATTGAGGTCTTGTTCGTTAATGGAAGCACCATGCTCTAGGAGTACTTTTAGCACTTCTGTATTTTTGTTGAAAATAGCTTCATGCAGCGGTGTTTCTCCTTTAATATTTTTGCAATTTACCAAAGCGCCTGCTTTTAGAAGTGTGCGTATCATCTCTGCTGTTTGCCATCGACATGCACAATGTAGCGGGGTTCGTTGGTCATTATCTTGTATATTAATTAGAACTTCAGTTTTTAAGAGGGCCTCTAAAATAATTAGATTCCCGCATAAAACGGCTTCGTGTAGGGGTGTTCGTCCATGATTATTTTTGTGGTTGATTAGAGTTTTGTAGTTTAAGAGCTTGAGAGCAGATTCAGTGCTGTTTGAACAACAGGCTAGGTGTAGTGCAGAGTTGCCTTGATTGGAAATTTTTTCTACATAGGCTCCCATTTCTATAAAGAGATTTATTAAATCAAGGCGATTTTTTATGGCAGCTCGGTGGAGTGGTGTTTCTCCATCGTTGTCCGATGTATCAATGAACTTTGATGGTGAGAATTCTTTATTAAGTTTTGAATAATAATTTAGCACGGTATGAAAGAGTTCTATGTTTAAGTTTTGGTCCACGAGCAGCGAGCAGAGAGGCCTGCCATATCCAGAGGTTGTAAGCTTGTCCAGATGGGGGAATAGTTTTTTTAGATTTTTTTTAAACTCTTTTAGATTGCTTTGAATATCTTTGGAGAAAATTTTTATGAGAGGATCTTGGGTAGGCTCAGATAGGGGTTTTTTGGTTTTTAAATATTCTTTTAAATCTTCTGGGTTGCGTTTTGAGAATGGGACATAATTTATTAGTTTGTCCATAGACATGCACTCAGTCTGGGTCGAGGCGGTAACGGAGAGAGCTAAAATAACTATTTTTAGCAATAAGGATTTAATAAAATTCACAATAGCTTCTTGATTTTAAATTGTTTTTATAATTTTGTTTCTGATTGTTATTATTAATTTAACAAATGTGTGTCTTTGGTCAATTTTTTTAAATTATTTTATTCAGAATATTTTTTATGGTTAAGTGAAATGTAAGGATGCGATTCTTCATTTTCATTTTCAGGATTAAGTTTTGTTTTATTTTGGACCGAATAGAAAGGTTTGCCAATAGGCTCCATCATTTTTTGCAGGGAAAGGGACGAACATGCTAAAAAGGCCATTCATGGTTATAGGGTCAAGAGTAAGAGATTTTTTGTAGGCAGTTTTTATTGTTTTAAGGGGTGTTTCGTTAAATTTGGAGCGGTTATGCCATATATAGATGGACATTTTTAATAGGAGAGCAGTCGCTATGCTGCATGCACCACCTGCTAAACTAACGCCTAAACGTTTCCAGTTAAACGAGTGATCATAATAAAGAGGTTTTATGGTTGTAAATCCGCGACAGGGATTAAGTCCAGATATAACTAAGCGCTTGTTCCCAAAGGTTGCTAGAGGTTTTCCAGAGTATTCTGTTGGGGTTCCGCCAAGATAGATAGTTGAGCGATAATCTTCTAGTAATTGTGCTGCTGCGGCATGTCCAAGTTCGTGGCATAAAGTGCTGAATGCGGTTACCCCATAGCCTATTGCAAAACAAGAGAGTGCTTGTCTTATGGAGGGCTCTTCATCGTAGGTTACAGCGTTTCCTAAAATTAGAGAGGATGCAAAGTAGATGTAGGCAAGGTCTTGTAATACAACTATAGGGCTTCCTCCAAATAGAGATCTAAATCCACCGGAGTGCAGGAGTTCATGGGACTGTTTTTTTTGATTAACTATTATGTGCGTTTTTTCTAGGGGGGCCTTTTGGGCTTGGTTTTGATCTAGGGTTAATTTTTGTTCACCAAAAAGGGGGAGAATTAAAGAGCTAAAAAGTAGGGTTGTTAGAGAGAGCTTTTTATTATTCATATTAATTATCCACGTCATGTTTTAGGGTTAAATTCTGGGTTCGGATTTTGTAGTGGGAGTGGTTTGAGTAAGGGTCTTATCGAAAAATCTACGGAGTCGTGTATTTATACTTATGGTAATTTCGTAGGAAGAGACACTTTGGGAACGTATAAAAAGACTGAGCGGCCATTTTAAAAGAGCAAAGTCTGAAAAGGCGTGGTGGGTAGTTCCTTCAACGAGGGCATGGTTGCAGAGGGGTCCGGCTTGTTCACAAAATTTTTCCATGCGGTTGCGTGAGCCTTGTGTGTAGGTATTGGCTTCTTCTTGTGAAATATTAAAGCGTATGCGTTGGCAATGAGAAAGATGTGTTGCGCGCCTTAGACCCCATTCTCCCAAGAGAGTAAGAAACGGCACAGGCATTTGGAGCCCGATGAGTTTAGGTGTAACATCTCCATCCATATTTACGCCTGCTTTAAACCGTGGATCGGTTAGGCAGAGTTCAAGGGCAGTTCTTCCACCTAACGAGTGTCCGGCGATACCAATTTTTGAGGTGTCTAAAAGTTTAAAAAATGGTGAATGGGGCAGGTTGTTGAGATCGATAACCTTATCAAGAACGAATAGAATGTCTTCTTTGCGCGTATGGACGATAGAATCAAATTTTTTATCAACTGTAGCATCTGCGTCAATCCCTTCAAAGAGACTATTAAGCTCTTGTGCTCGACCGTTGGGAGCAAAGGTTAGGAGGCTATCATGTGCATGGTCGATGCCTACAACTACAAAACCATTGCTTGCTAATTCTTGCATAAGGATGGAATAAAGTTCTTTTCCCATCATGCGCCCTGGAGAAAAGAAGATAATAGGGTAGCTAGTTTGTGTTTTGAAGATGGAGGCGTTGGCCTGTTCAAACGTTTTTATTGAAGTTAGGGGGTCTAGAAGCCAGCCAGGTAATCTTGAAAAACGCGTTGTACGCCGTCGCAGGTAAGCTATTTTTTCAGAGCAGTAGGGTGCGCGGGCAGTATGGTTTGGTTCCCCTTCCGAGGGGTACCAAATTTGAGCGGAAACCGTTCGTGGGAAGGGTAGATTATTCTGTTTTTCTGTGGGGCGAGTATGGTCAAACCATGAAAAGGATATGGTACCAACTGCATGATTTCCCGAGGGGCGAGGGAATGGCTTTAGGACGGGTGAAAGATACCAATATAGAATTAGGGCTACTATTATTGTCAGAATTGTAATGGCTAGGGCGCATATTAAGATAACCATAAAGGCTTTAAAAATGAACCAAAGAAAGGTGTTGAAGGTTATCACGGTTTTAGACTCCACAAGGTAGTAAGCGTGTTATTGCATTTATTCAAGAAATATGCGTATAGTTTACTCTTTTTGTGATTTTTTAAAAGAGTGGGGCTTTTAGTGAGAGTTTTTGTATGTAGCGGATAGGACAATCCATGCGATAAGCCAAAAAGTTGAATGAGGAACGAGAAGTGAATTCTGTTGTTCAATAATAAAAGAGGGGAGGGAGATCATAGTGAATGGGAATAGCTTCGAAGTACTTCGACGGGCAACTTTCGCTTCTAATTATTTTTCATTTAAAAAACTGGCCTGCCAACTGTAGCCGTAATTACACTTCGTAGCGTAACCCCTGTTAGGCGAAAGTTGGTGCGCCCAGAAGGAGTCGAACCTTCAACCTTCAGATCCGTAGTCTGACGCTCTGTCCAGTTGAGCTATGGGCGCATATAATTTCAATGGAGGAGAGAGAGGGATTCGAACCCTCGCGCCCCCTTAAAAGGGACTCTTGCTTAGCAGGCAAGCGCTTTAGACCACTCAGCCATCTCTCCGAAAATGTGTCAGCAATTCTATGCCTGTAAAGACAAAAATTGTATAGTGATAAGGATAAAGTGTTTAAACAGCTTTTGCAAGCCGAACTTTTATGAAAATTACAATTAAAGCAGTACCATCTTCTGGCCGACGCTTGGTAACTCTCGATAAGCAGGGTAGACTTAAGTGTTATCTCAAGAGTTCTCCAGAGGGAGGGAAAGCTAATAAGGAGCTGATAGAGGTTGTTTCAGAGGCCCTTTCTATTTCCAAGAGGTCTGTGATTATTGTGCAAGGTCTTACATCGAGGAATAAGGTTCTTGAGATTGAAGGATTTTCTTCGCTGGAGCAGCTTCTTTTAAAATTGGGGCTGGGGGAACAGCAAAAGGTGTTTAAGTAGGATAAATTACAGGGGAAGCGGTATGAAAAGAATTTTGTGGAGCGTTGCGGGCTTATTGATTTTAGATTTTTCTCTGGTTCAGGGTGTGCCTGCGGTTGGTATCGATAGGCCTTTAATCGGGCAGCAGAGAAGAAGCGAGTGGTTATTGAGTAGAATTAAACAACATCCATGGCTTGTGATGACAGGGGGAGCCGTTGGGGTCGCTGCTGCAACTTATGGAGTCGTAAAGTTTTTACAAGCGCGTAGGGCTTCTGCGGCTTTGGTTCCACCGACGACTTTTTATGTTTCTTCGTCTAATGCTTCTGAAACAGACCAGGTTGATTATCAAATGCCTGAATTACCATTATTTCACCTTCAGAGAAGAAATTTATCGGGCCCATTATTATTAAATCCTGCTTTACCAATTTGGTCTGTTCCGCTTCTGAATTTGGGACCAGTGCCGCCGCATATAAATTTATCTGTGTGGATTCCTAGTGATAGTGAGTTGTTCCGGTATTTACCGGATGCGGTTCCTTCAGAATTAAATTCTGTTGCCGAGAATAAATTGGCATTAGTGCCTATTGGGCCTGTACGTACTGTAATAGATGGAGAAATGCTTTTAAAATTGTATCGCAAGAGTACAGAGTTAAAGTCAGGCTTTTCCCCGCGGGATCCTTCTAATCGCTTAGATAAAAAAATTATTTTTTCGGCATTAAATCTTTTTGACAGGGAAAAACCTCTTGTTAAAACAGCGATTCCTGTGAATTTATTGTCTCTAATCGAATCGTGGAATAAGCCTCTGCAGAAAAAACAGATTCAAAAGTTTTTGCGGTTTCCTTGTGTCCCTGCGTCAGGGAAAAAATATAAAGCATACAGTGGATATAAAAACTGTGCAGAGGGCGTTATTTATGCCACGCGCAAACCAGGTGCTTGCTCTGTTGGCGTGCAACGTAAAATTGAGGATAGGGATGTTTTTTACCGGTTGAAAGGGCCTGGCGCTGAAGAAGTTAGTATAGCTGCTATTTTTGATGGTCATGGTGGAAGTGGCGTTTCAGACATTTTGGTAAAAAAATTTGTTCCAGAGCTTGCTCGGCAATTGGTAAATTTTTTGATTAAAAATCCTTCTTCTTCTAATTCTCAAATAAAGGATCTAATCCAAAAGGGGTTTGCGCTTTGTGATGAAGAACTTAGGAAGCGAAAGGATCTGTTTGTGCAGGGTTCAACCGCTTCACTCGTTATAGTGTTGGACAAGCGAATTTTTGTTGTAACGCTAGGGGATTCTAGGGTTTTAGTGGGTTTTAAGGATCCTGAGGCGGACCTTTTGATGTCTAGCGACCATTCATTAGGGCGTGAGGATGAAAGAAAGCGTGTAGAGGCAGAGGGAGGGAAGGTTAGTGATGATCGTCTTTGTTGTTCGGAAGACTGTTGGCTCGGCGTATCCCGTGCTTTTGGAGATTTTTTAGTTGACGGATCCAAGCCTAAGGGCCTTAGTGTAATTCCTGAGATTTTTGTACTTTCTAAAGACGAAGTAGAATTTATTGTAGGGGGGTCGGATGGCTTTTGGGTGTCTATGGATGACAATGAGTCTATGAATGACGATGGCGAGGTTAATAATTTTTTTCAAATGGACGAACTAATGAGACAGGTAGTAAGCCGAGATGTTGAAGGGAAAGAGACCTGTGAGGCTTGCGTTGAAGCTGCAGCAGACTGGTGGTACCATTTTGATGAAGAGGAAGATGGTGATGGCTACCGTGATGATATTACCTTGTTTATGTTTTTTCCTAACTTATAATCCTCCGATGACATCGTAAAAAAGCCAATCGGGAAGGTGAGACATGAGCCATCCGACAATCCACCAACGGCGAGTGATAAAAGCCCGTTTTTTCTTTGCACTTATCGCCGTGCAAATTTGGGTGGCGGCATCCTGGGCCGTTGCAATCCAGTAGGCCCCTGGAACTGCGGATGCATTAAACCCTTCGGTTTGGACGTATCCGGGGAGGATGTCGGTAGCAAAAATAGCTTGATAATTCTCTTGTCTGAGTTGGTTTCGAACTCCCTCTTAGTATCTACTTACAAACGCTTTTGAGGCACTATAAATGGGACAAGTGGGGTTTTCACGTAGGGCATCAATTGATGAAATGCCCACTAGATGCCCCGTTTTTTGGTTTTTGAAGAATTCTAAGGCTACCCTAGCCATTTTCCAAAAACCAACAAGTTCAACATTAAGGCAGGCCTTATCAGCTTCTAGAGCGGAATGTCCCTGGGTATCTGCAAAGGACGTAATGCTGATAACGATAAGGTCGAGACCGCCCATTTTTGCTATAAGTTTTTCTAACTTATTATTTTTCATGCGACTCTCGCCATTTTGACCTTTTTGAGCTCAAGTTTATTCTACAAAATTGCACTTTTAAAATGCAAGAGTGTGAAACTTAGTTGGTGTTTAGAGGGAGGTCGGAGGAAAAGACTGGAAAAACAGTAGAAATTGCCGCTTTGTTAGTTGACAATTTTAAAACATATGCAAAGCTGAATATGAATTAATCGCTTTGATGAAAATAATAATCATATAGTATTTTGTAAAACCATGAGGAAGAATTGTGAAAGAGATAAAATTTATGGCGCTAGGCGCTTTTTTTGTTGCATGTGCAGGACAAGTAGAGGCATGGACCTACTCGGAGCTGATTGAGCTTGTAAAAAGTAATGATGTTGAGGGGACTTGTAAGTTGTTAAAACAAGGTACGGGCGATGTGAACGTTAATTCCGTGTGGGATATGTACGGAGCTCCCCTTCTTTACATAGCCTGTGAAAACAATAGCTTTGAGATGGCTAAGCTTCTCATTGGTGCAGGTGCGAATGTAAATCTTGCAACGGGAAGGTGTGCGACCCCACTTCATGCTGCATGTGAGCATAATGACAGTTTAAAATTGGTGAAGTTACTTGTTGAACAGGGTGCAAAAGTCAGGGCTCAGAATTATAACTTAGCGGAACCGCTCAACAAGGCCATTTGGGCTTTTTTAAAGGAAAGCACCGAGAAGAGCACCACTACTAAGAAAAATATGGATGTTATAAAATTTCTCCTTGAACGAGGTGCTAATATTAATGTCCCTAGAAGGTCTTGTTCTGTTTTTTCACCTCTTCATCATGCATGTCACGAAAAGAACTTAGAACTAGCACTGTTTCTCATTGAGCATGGTGCTAATGGTTTTAAGAGAAAAGATCCGGAAGAGAAGAGGCCTTTTGACCGCTTGAATGAAAAGCAACGGGCAACTCTTCTTCAATCTCTTGTTCACTTTAAAAAGGGACAAGAAGAGAGTGATTCCGCTCTTTTTATAAGTCTTGTTCTTGCATCTCTTGCGAACCAAGTTAAGAACGGCATGGTTCTACCACTGCTTCCACAGAACAGCCAGCATCGTACGACAGATATAAAGAATAGAAATGCGCTAATTGAATTAGCCGAAAAAACAATGGCGTTTTATTTCGGGCCACGCAAGAAGATTGTCTTTCCTAACTGGATACCGCATGATGGGCTTTCGGAAAAGGCGCATGAGCTTGGCAAGCTTCTGCTTTCTAAGACGTTGCAAGATCTTATAATTAAACGTGATTACAAAGGAATGTCAGAACGGAAATTCTTCTTCTTTACGATTTTAGATCGGTATGCACGTGCTTTATGCGTAGATCATCTTAAGAAATTCCCTGCCTGTGCTTACGTAAAGGTTCTAACTTGTGATGACCGAAAGAAACTGGCTCTTTACATTAAATTTAAAGATATCACGATCAGGTTTGATAAGAGTGCGTTTAAGCAGAAGAATAAGAAGTCAGTTATCATTGAAGATGTAACTAAAGAATTTGATCAGAAAAAATAAGTAAAAAATGGAATCCCATTTCTGCGTAGATAGGCCGATAACCAGTGGGTCTGGTTTTCTCAATTATTGCGTTTATAATTTAGGTATGTTTATTATAAGAAATAGAAAGGGATCGTATGGTAAATAAAAGAAAATGGACGCAAATTTTTTTTGTAATCTTTGTGGGGATAGGGTGGGGGCATAAGAGTTTTGCGAGTGAAACATCATCTAGTAGCGAATTGTCTGTATTAAATAAGATTAAGCCTCTCTTTCGAGGTCCTATGAAAGACTGGAAAGAGAATCCTTCTCCGTTTGCAGCTATTTGTAAAAAAGAATGGTATGTTGACAAGCCTTTTATTAGAAGCCTAAAAAAGAAGCAGTGGAAAATGGCGCTTTTTTTGATGGACGCTATGAATCCAGATCCAAATTATGAACCGACCTTTTATTATTTTGGAGAAGAAAAGCATACGTGGCTTGCTAGCCATACGCATTTTTATCATTATTATCCTCTTCATATCTGTGCAGATGCAGGGGAAAAGTCTCTTTCTGTTGTGAAAAAGCTTTTGGAGAGGGGAGCAAATCCTTTTTGTTTGACGCGCGATTTTGGTATGGGCTGCGAAACACCTTTTTCCATAGCGGCTCGTGTTTTTAAAAAACCTTTTTCATTATCATTAAATCTTATGTTGTTTAATGCAATGCTTGCAGAGATGAGGAAAAAAGGGATTATCCCGGTAAAAGAACTTCCTTTTAAAAAATTACCAAAAAAGGGGCGTGGAGGGAATGATGAGGTTCATGATATTTTTAAAGCTTTTGCCGACCTACTTATTCCAGTTCCAAAGTATGATAGCATAACGACTCCGGCGGCAAATTTAGCAAGGCGCTATCTGTATGCTTGCTTTATGGCTCAAAAGGCGATTGATGATAGAAAAACAATAGTGCTGACAGAAGGAAAGGATTTTTTGGGGGAATCGCAAGAAATTGACCTGCGAACTGTGGACGAGGATGGGGGGGAATATGACGAGCTTCTGGAACCAGGTGAAGAGCCTTTTGGTTCTTATGAGGAGGCTCCTTATCTCACCACTGCGGATGAGAATATTGTGCAGGAAAAGTATTTTACACAGAGTCCTAAAGATTTTTACTATTCATTAAAATTGGAAGAGTGCGAAAAAAAGGGGGGGTATGAAGAATAAAATTTTGTTAGGAGTTCTGTTTGTTGCTCAAGGTTTTTTTTCTGCGGCATTTACTTCTGGACATTTGTCAAAAAGGCTTCGACATTTTATTGAGGCGTTGGAACCAGAAATACCGGCGTTGCAGGGTATTGGAGTTGCTGTTTTGTATAACGGACGCATTTTCTATAAGGCCAATTCAGGGTTCCGGCATGATTTTGATGGGCCTATTGATTTTGACACGCTTTTTCCGTTGGCATCTGTTTCAAAGTCGGTTACTGCTACTGCAATTGCCCTAGAAGTGGATAAGGGTCGGGTAAATCTTGAAAAAAGACTTCGTTTGCCGTGGCTCAGGCCAGCCGTTAATTTAAAGCAGGTATTGAGTCACACTACGGGGTACCAATTTACAGGAAATATACAAATTGAAAGGGGAATGAGTCGGGCCGCAGTTTTGAAAACTTTGAAAAAGCAAAGGGCTGTTTATAGGCCAGGGTGCGTGCATTTTTATAGCAACATACTTTTTAGTCTGGTTGATGAGATGCTTGAAAGGCAATATACCTCTCTTGCGGCAGCTATTAGTGAATTACAATTTAAACTTGGGACTGATGGTATTCAGATTTTACCTTTAAATCCTAATTTTAAGGTAGCATATCCGCATTCTAGGGCGAGCGTAGGTTGTGGCAAGCAGAGGGCGCGTGCACAAGCGCTTCGATTCCCTCCATATTATCCAAAAACTGTTCCAGCAGCAGCAGGTGTTTTTGCATCTCTAGATGGGATGATAGAGCTGTTAAAATTATGGTGTGGGCATAGGCCGGATTTAGTCTCCTCAAGAACCTTGCGCCGTTTTTATAGTCCTCGCGTTTCCACAAATGACGCTCGGCGATTAAGATGTAAAATTCCCCGTTCTAAGGGTAAGATAAAGTCGTATTACGGCCTTGGGTGGCGTATTTTGAAGGCTTCTAAATATCCTGATAAAGATTTTGTTTTTCATACGGGATATATTGCGGGCATTAACACATTCATAGGGTTTATTCCGTCTGAAGATGTGGGCATTGTTATTCTGGTGAATGAGGATAATGGGTTTACCCGGACGTGGGGTATGCGTTTTTGGGCAGAGCTTTTGCAATAACCTCCATTTCACCTTCCTGTTGTCTATCTTAAATCAACGACTTTTGTTAGGCTTTTCGTGTTTAATTATGGGGTATGCTTATTTAAGGTTGTGTGTATGGCTTCTATTTTGGGCTTTGGGCCTACAAAAAATCTATGGATAGTAGTGGTGATTGCAATAGCCGGTATTGGATCTTTGCTTTACTACCGAGCATCAGCTGCTCGGCCTAAAAAAATTCCTATTGAGGTGCTGTTTGCAAATCCTAAAAAGGTAGGAGCATTGATTTCGCCGGATGGATTAAGGATTGCATATCTTGCGCCGGTTAAAGAGCGGTTGAATATTTGGGTAAAGACGGTTGGTAAGGAGGATGACCGGCCCGTAACTACGCAACAGGAAAGAGATATTCACCAGTTCTCATGGGCTTTTGATAATAAACATATCCTTTTTATGCAAGATGATAAGGGAGATGAAAATTTCCATGTGTACAAATTAGATGTCAAAACCCTCGAGCAGGTAGACCTTACTCCGTTTAAGGGAGCTCGGTCTGCAGTGCTTGCAGGAAGTCCGCTTCATCCCACTGAGATTCTTGTTGTAACCAATAAAGATAATCTTGAATTGTTTAATGTGTATCACCTCGATCTTCAGACCGGTGAATGTACGCTTGTGGAGAAAAATCCGGGATCGGTTATAGCGTGGTATGCAGATCTTGATTTGCACGTTCGTGCGGCTTTTACTTCAAATACGGATGGTTCTAGGACCTTGCTTTACCGGTCAGATGCTGCAGCTGTATGGCGTGAATTAGCATCTTGGGATTGGCAGGATGTGGATGGGGTTGATTTTGCAGGTTTTTCTCGAGATGGGAAGAGTATTTATCTGACGGATCCGAAAGATGTAAACACCTCTCAATTGGTGCAATTGAATACAGAAAATATGCAGCGAACGGTTTTAGTTTCAGATTCTGAGTATGATATCGCCGGGGTTGCAGGCGATGCCTATGATACGCTCTGTTTTGTTAGTGTTATGAAAGATCGGCTTGAATGGCGTGGTTTAACGCCTGAGTACGAAAAAATAGTGCGTGCAATGCAAAAGGTTGATTCTGGAGACATGGCGATAAGTAGCTGTACGGCTTTTAAAGATCAAGGACCTGCTCAACAGAAATGGATTCTTAGTTTTACCCATGATGATCGTTCAACAACCTTTTATCTCTTTGATGCGACAACAACTCACGCTACTTTTTTGTTCGCGGCTCGACCTGAATTGGACGAGTATAAATTGGCATCTATGAAACCTATTTTGTTCACGTCCCGTGATGGACTGACTATTCATGGTTATCTAACCGTTCCTGCGGGTTCTGTAGCAAAGAAGTTACCGATGGTGCTTTATGTGCATGGCGGCCCGTGGTTAAGGGATTCGTGGGGTTTTGATCCCTTTGCTCAATTTTTTGCCAACCGTGGGTATGCCTGCTTGCGGGTGAATTTCAGGGGATCTACCGGTTATGGTAAGAAATTTGTAAATGCCAGCAATAAAGAATGGGGCGGTAAAATGCATGATGACCTGGTTGATGCGGTCAAGTGGGCGGTTGATCAGGGGATTGCGGATCCTAAAAAAGTAGCCATCTTTGGAGGTTCTTATGGAGGCTATGCGGCATTGGTAGGTGCAACTTTTACCCCAGATCTGTTCTGTTGTGCGGTTGATTATGTCGGGCCAAGCAATTTGGTGACCATGCTTAGCACTATTCCACCTTATTGGAAGCCTGAAAAGGAGAAGTTCGCATTACGTGTGGGGCGTTTAGAGACTGAAGAGGAGTTTTTAAAGTCCCGTTCACCGCTTTTTAAGGTGAATGCCATTAAAATTCCTATGCTTATTATTCAAGGGGCTAACGATCCTCGGGTGAAAAAAGCGGAAGCTGACCAGATTGTTGAGGCTATGAAAGCCAAGCATCTTGATGTAGAGTATATTTTGTTTGCTGATGAGGGGCATGGCGCTACCGGGCAGAAGAACAATATTGCTGTGGCTACTGCCATGGAGAAGTTTTTTGCCAAGCATCTGGGGTAGAGATTTTTTGTATGTGGTTAAATTTTGAACGTTACATACGTATTGGTTAATTTTGGCAGAGAGCCTGCCTGAAGCAGAGCCTGCCTGAACAGGATTTAATCCTGGAAAGGGATATGATGAAGAAATTTTTTGGACTTCTGGTGCTTCTACTCACATCAATTGTTTGTAGTCAGGGCATTTATTCTGCAACTCCGCCGTTATACTGCGAAACTCCTACATTCTGTGTTTTTTGTGAGCAGGTTGATCAGGCTGTTGCAGATCTTGTGTTGCAGAAAAGTGAATGTTATGTAGCAGAACTTTTAAAGGATTTCCGCCATACCTATAGCGCCCGTATCACTTTTGAGATCTATCCAAATATTGATGTATTCCATAAAGAAATGGGCTGTGCAGATGGCCCTCAGTGGTCTTGTGGGCAAGCTGACCCAGAAACGCATACATATCGCTTTGTGTCGCCCAACAATCCTGGCACCTACCACACTTTCGATTCTATTATGAGCATGGTGAAGGTTGGCCTTGCTGTGTTATTTATGGGTGATGCGTATAAAAAACCCATGCCTCGTTGGTTGATACAGGGAGCTGCGCTTTACAAAGCCGATTTTTCATCAATAAAGGCCAAGCAACGGATTGCCAAGCTTGCACAAGATCCATCACAATTACCAACCCTTGCACAACTTAGTCCTTGTACCGATAATGATGAGGAATTTTCGCGGCTTGATGGCTTTGTCTGCTCGTGCACATTGGTGGAATTTATTGATTCAACCAGGGGTTGGGAGACGGTGTTGGAGCTGCTAGCTAATCCTGAGTCTCTTGAACGGATCTTGGGTATTTCTCAAGAACAGTTCCATCGCCAATGGGCAGCATTTTTAGTGCAAAAGTACGGAAAATAACGTTCATATTGTAAATCAGTTTGATTTTTGTTTTGTCATAGTTCCCCTGAAGGTAAAACTTTGGGGGAAATTTTTGATTAAATTTGTTTGTGAATCGTTGGGAATAGAGGGACGGTTATCTACGTTCCAAGAAATTTCCTATTGGGCTTTCTGCAGGGAGCTCCCCAGTGGTTGTATCGTATAAATCGATAACTGTTCCATTGTCGATTAGATAAACTCTGTTAAGTAGCTCGTTAAGAAAGGTAACATCGTGGCTGCATAGGCCAATAGTAATACCTTGCTTATTTAGATCTTTTAACAGGGTTGCTAGAGATTTTGTTCCTTCAGGATCGAGCGCGGATGATGGTTCATCAAATAATAATACTTGAGGTTTAAGTGCTAGCGCTCTAGCAATGGCTACTCGCTGTTGTTGGCCGCCCGAAAGCTGGTGTGGGTAAGTATCTTTGAATGGTGATAGACCCAAAGTCTCAAGCCAATCTAATGCCTGTTGCTCTGCGAATTTAAAAGCAACCCCTAATACCGTTGTTTGCGGCTGCACGCAATTTTGTAAAACGGTCATGTGTGGGAAAAGGTTGAACTGCTGGAAAACAAAGCCTATTGCATGCAGTCGCTGTTTTGCTGTTAATAATTTCAATGGAGTGTCGTGGTAGATGATATCGCCGTTATACAGCGGGTATAGGTGCGCAAGACATTTAAGGAGCGAAGTTTTTCCCGCGCCACTTTTTCCAATAAAGGAGGTTACCCTTCCCTTGGGTAGTGAAACAGAAATGTCGTTCAAAATGGTCTTGCCTTTAATGGTGAGACTTAGATTTTTAGTTGTAATCATGGCCGGCTCCTAGTTTTTTTTCCCATTGCTTAGCAAAAAATAAAAGGCTGGTGGTTAAGAACAGATAGACCAGTGCACTCCCCAGATAAACACTCATGGGGTCGAGTGTTTTTGCGCTCATATTCATAGCAACTCTTGTAAGTTCGAGTAATCCAATCGCCGATAAGATAGAGGATTCTTTGAGGAGCGATGCGGTCTCGTTCATCAATGCTGGCAGAATATTTTTGAATGCTTGCGGCATGATAACTAGGGTAAGGGTTTTTAGAGGTGGATATCCCAATACATAGGCTGCATCCCATTGTCCATGGGGTACGCTGTTTATTCCGCATCTGACAATCTCTGTTACATAGGCGATTGAGTTACACCCTAGTGCAAGAACGCCGGCGCTACACGGGCTTAAGTTAATGCCAATAATCTC
>CAYRPI010000014.1:20436-21083 GCA_964426225.1 uncultured Candidatus Babeliaceae bacterium
GTATTACTGTTACATAAATATTGATAAGAGGACTCCATAACAAATGCTTTAGCTTATTGCAATTGCCAATGCCAAAGATAATGCCACATGTCATGCCAATAACCAACGCTACGCAAGAGACAGCCACGGTCATGGCCGTTCCCTTTATAATAAGTGGGAGCCATGTGGGCATAACCGTAAAAAATTTACTCATCATTTTTTTACCTAGAGGTTGCAAACCACTTCTGTTCTAGTTTTGCTATGCTTGCATCACTTTTTAGTTGTGTAACGGCTTTCTCAACCGCTGTGATTAGAGTCTTGTTCTCTTTTTTAATTCCAATGCCATGTCCGCGATCCTGCTCGTTTTGTTTAAGAGGGAGGTCTAGGGTTTTAATTTCTGGCATCTGTTTTTGTAGTGCAGTTATCACCATTGGTTCAATAACTGCAGCTATCGATTTTCCGTGTTTTATGTCTAGGATTAAATCCGGTATGTTGTCCAGGTGTTTGATGTCTATGTAAGGATACTTGCTAATGACCTCTTCTTGAGTGGTTCCGGTTTGGACACATACGGTTTTATTGGGTTGGTTTTCAAGGTCGGCAATGGTGGTTACGCCTGTTGGAATCTTTTTCCAAAACAGAAGGGGAAGGCTTGTAAGTGGGGTGCCTTG
>CAYRPI010000015.1:0-10348 GCA_964426225.1 uncultured Candidatus Babeliaceae bacterium
GGATAACTCAAATCTTGAGTTTGCTTTTATGACCGGTATTTTGCGTGTTGCTAAAGAGAGTGTTTTTAGTGGGTTAAATAATCTGCGCGTCTGTTCATTAACCGATGAGAGATATGCGGATAAGTTTGGATTTCTTGAAAATGAAGTTAAAGCCATACTTGAGTATTTTGGCTTGAAGAATAGTGTTGATGAAGTACGAAGATGGTATGACGGTTATCAGAGTGGACCCTATAAGGTCTATAACCCGTGGTCAATTATCAATTTAATCGATCAAGCAGGTGAAATGAAACCTTATTGGGTTAATACAAGTGACAATTTGCTCATTTATGATCTTGCACGCGGTAACGCCGAACGCATCGACGAAGAGTTGAAAATCCTGATGAGTGGGGGTGTCGTTACTAAAAAAATTAATGAGAGTATAATTTTCCAACATATTAGCTATGATATGGATGCATTTTGGAATTTTTTGCTTTTTAACGGTTATCTGACGTTTGAAAACTATCGTACCGGTGAGATGGGAAGTTTTGCCGAGTTAAAAATTCCTAATGTAGAAGTTGCATCTCTCTATCGAGATATGGTTCTTGCTTGGTTTCGGGCCACAGCCATAAAACAGGATCATCAAAAAATGCTTGCAGCTTTGGCAGAGGGCAATGCCACTGAATTTAAGCGTGTATTTGAGCTCTTTTCTGGTGAGGTATTAAGCGTTTTTGATATGTCCAAGAAAGAGCCTGAAAAGTTTTATCACATTCTAACATTGGGAATGTTTGCTGCGCTTATGGAAACGCATGAGATTCGCTCAAATCGAGAAAGTGGAATAGGGCGATATGATGTCATGATTATTCCCAAGGATCATTCACGGATTGGGTTCCTTATTGAGTTTAAAAAGGCAGAGGGTAAAGAGACGCTTTTAATGGCGGCAAAGAAGGCCCTTAAGCAGATTGAAGATAAGCAGTATGAGACCGAATTGCGTGCTCGGGGCTTGCAAAAGATTATTAAACTTGGAATCGCATTTAAAGGGAAGCAGAGCTTAGTGGTTGTGGGTAGCTGATAGGTTATTCATCTCGGGACAGATTTTTTGGTCGATTATATTTGCAAGATTTAAAAAGGGGCCGGGAATTTTCCCGGCCCCAAAAAGTTGATGACGAAATAGTTGTAAAACTAGGCACCCAGATGTTTTTTGAAAAGATCTTGCGTGGGTTGCCTCGTCCTTGGGTTTTAGCCATAGCTTGGCCTACAAAGAAGCCCATTAGTTTGGTTCTACCCGCTTTAAAGGCTTCCACTTCAGCTGGATTATCTTTAAGGATTTGTAAGACTAAGCTTTCAAGTTCTGCTATATTTTCAAGCTGTTCAAAACCATGCTCTCTAACTACAGAAATAGGATCTTGACCCGTTTTTGCAACGATGGAAAAGACTTCTTGAGCCCCGCGATTGTTTATTTTTCCTTTATCCAGAAGATGTACAATTTCAGCCAGTTTTTCTGCGGTCATTTTGCATTCGGCTAAAGACAATTTATGTTCTTTTAGGAAAGCCAACAGATCTCTAATTACCCAGTTGACCAAGGTAGGACTGAAATGTTTTTTTGCTGCTTCTTCGTAGTAATGCGCCAAGTTCTGGTCACTGACCACAATTTCTGCATCGTCTGCTTTTAAATGATACTGTTTTTGCAACCGTTCAATTTTTTGCATAGGCAGTTCTGGAAGCTCTTTTTTAACTTGTTCAATCCATGCGGTATCAATACATACGGCAGGAAGATCGGGCTCTCTAAAGTAGCGATAATCTGCGGCTTCTTCTTTGCTGCGCATGCTAAATGTTTTCTGGTCTTTTGTGTCCCAGAGGCGGGTTTCTTGGACAATTTTTTGTCCACTTTCTAATAATAAAATCTGTCGTTCAATTTCATATTCGATAGCATCGGATATAAATTTGAAGGAGTTTATATTTTTCATCTCACAGCGGGTTCCCAACTCAGTGGCGCTTTTTTTACGCACCGAAATATTGGTATCTGCGCGAAATGCTCCATCTTCCATATTGCCTGTACAGACACCCAAATAGGTAACAATGGCATGTAAAGACTTTAGGTAGGTTCGTGCTTCATATGAACTTTTTATATCGGGATAACTTACTATTTCAAGAAGGGGTGAGCCGGCGCGATTCAAATCTACTAAACTAATATCTTCTCCTGGTGCATGAATATTTTTTCCTGCATCCTCCTCCATATGGATCCGGATAAGGCGTATATTCTTGATGTCACCATTTTCTAATCGAATAGGAATATACCCTTCGGTACAGATAGGTTTATCGGCTTGTGTTATCTGGAAGCCTTTAGGTAGGTCGGGATAAAAATAGTGTTTGCGTGCAAATTCGCTGCGTTGGTTGATTTTACAGTTAGTTGCAAGACCTGTCATAATTGCATAATGAACTACTTTGCGGTTTAAAACAGGTAACACACCGGGGTACCCGGCGCAAATAGGGTCGATGTTTTGGTTCGGTATTTTTGCAGGACCATTCTCACTGGAGCAAAAAATTTTACTCTTTGTTGTAAGCTGAATATGCACCTCTATACCAATATCAACCTGATAATCGGGATACCGCTCAAGAGCGGAGATTTGTCGCGACATAAGACGTCCTCGAAATTTTACTTTGTGGCCTTAACAGTAAATACGTTTAACCTCGTTGTATCATGGATAACTAACGTAATTTTATTGCGAAACTCTTTTTCGAGGCTTAGTATAGCATTATATTCTGTGTTGATAAGGTAGTTGAAAATCTGTTCATGCACCCCAAGCATAATCTTGCCTGCTAGTTTACCAGAGGAAAGCTCTTCTTTAACTTTGCGTAAAATGGAATGAGTTTCTCCTTGAACCGATTTTACAAATCCCATTCCGCCGCAGCATAAGCAGGTGGTGGTTAGTTGTTGAATAAGTGTTTTTCCCGAGCGCTTACGTGTCATCTGGACTAATCCAAATTCAGACACTTTTAAAACTACTGACTGAAACTTATCTCGCTCTCGCAGAGTTTTTTCAAGATGTTTAAACAGTTTTTGACGATTTGCATTGCTGGCCATATCAATAAAGTCAATAACTATAAGGCCGCCAATGTTGCGCAATCTAAGTTGTCGTACAATCTCATCTGCTGCTTCTAAATTTGTTTTTAGAATGGTATCTTCCATGCCGCCACCACCGCCTGTATAACGACTTGTATTAACATCGACAACGGTCATGGCTTCGGTAGTTTCGATGATAATGGAACCACCGCATTTTAGGGATACGCGTCTTTGGAGCGCTTGTTCAATTTGTTTTTCAATATCAAATTTTTCAAAAAGTGTTGGATGCCCTTCATAAAGCTGAATTTTGTGCGAATGTTCGGGAGCATTTTCTTTAACAAATTTTAAAATGTGACTCTCAGAACGTTTGCTATCACAAAATATACCTTCAACATCATGATCAAGGTTATCGCGGATAATTTGGAGCGTTAGGTCAATATCTTCGTAAAGTTTTTCAACACCGGGAGCATTTTGATATTTCCTTTGAATCTCATTCCACGAATTAACAAGATATTTTAGATCCCGCAGAACTTCTTTTTCGCTGCCTGCACCTGCGGTTGTGCGAATAATTGCGCCCATCCCTTCTGGGAGGTTAGCTTTTAAAAGATCGCGTAAGCGAGTACGCTCTTCGTAACTGCCTATTTTTTTTGATATTCCAATTCGAGGGATATTAGGCATGAGTACTAGATAGCGACCGGGTAAGGTAAAGCAGGTAGAGAGTTTGGCGCCTTTCTCATAAATAGGCTCCTTGCTCACTTCTACTAATATGTATTCACCTTCTTTGAGAATCTTGCTTATATCCAAGTCTCTGCGCTGTGTTACAATTTTTGGACGATCTTCGTCCTCTTCAAATTCTTCGCCCTCTTCTTCCTCATAAGAAGTTGTCATCCGGGAGCTAGCCAACTCGCGGTCGATTTCAGAGATATGCAAAAAACCTGACCTTTCTTGTCCGATATCCACAAAAGCGGTCTGGATTCCCGGCAAGATTTTGGTAACTAAGGCCTTGAAATAACTTCTTTCAAGGCGATTTGTGGTGTGGGTGTCAAAATAGACATTTTGAAGTTGTCCATCACGTGTAATTGCAATACGCGTTTCCCACAGGCTGTCATTTATTAAAAATTTTTTCATGTTTTCACCTCATCTTTACTATACCACATTTTGACAATTATTTGCGACATTTAGTCAAATATTGTTTTTGAAACAGTTCCAAAACTTGCTTTTTACGCCAAAATTGGTAATATCATTCCAGGTGATCATTTCTCTATATAATTTAAAAATACATCTTTTGGCTGAAGAAATAGATTTGTATTCAATCTGAAAAAATCAAGCATCCCAATTAAAATATCTATCTGCTTATCTGGAGGAAAACACTATGCAGAAAAAATTTATAAGTACCTTTATAGGTTTTTTGATCCTTGTTGGCTTTGCGATGCCTTCTCGGGCGGTTGTAAATTCTACTCTTCCAACGCGTACTATTTCACTTTCAGGATTTAGTCCTGCGGGTCGTTTGCACTCGGCGCAAGCTGTATGCAAACGGTATATTAATACATTTGCTGCATCACCTATGTGGACAGGTGTACAAGGGTTTTTCTTGCGCAGTTCAACTCATCTTCGCGACCATCGCTATGCGTATGGCATAACAGCAGGTTCGTTGCTTGCGGGTTTTGGTATAGTGGCAGGAATAAGGAAGATTTATGAGCTTAAAGGGATGGTTGAAAATGTTCAGTCACAAGCAAATCGGCATCTTCTTAGAATTGGGGTACTTGAGAATCAAGTGCTAAAATTGAGTGAGGAGAAAGAGGATCTTTCCAGAAGGCTAATTGATGCAGTAAAACGCAAAATAATATCCAGAATAACCTCTCCTGATTTAATTAATTCAAACGACTTAGGTAATGATTTACTTAACCCGGGTATAGAAGAAGATGATTTTTCTGCGCCACTGCCTCCACCAATTCCAGACTCTTTAAAAGCCGTTGACGATGCGGCACAAGAGATAACGGTTAATGCGCCATTAATTTTAAAAGACCTTAAAGAAGCTCTTAAGCAGGATGATGTAGAGTCCTCCGTTCGTGCTGTTTTTCAAAAATATCCGCTTATTAAAAATCTTGATCCACGTTCGCTTATAGAAAAGGCAAGTGTGAATGACAGTGTAATGCAAAACAATTTGCCACCAGAACAGATTATTGCTATTGCGCAAAGCTTGCAGCATAACAAGGTCGTTGAGTTAACGGGGGCTCTAGAGGGTAAAGGTGATCAAGTGAAAGCGTGTGTTGAAAAAATCGCTCGCTTTCTTATCCGTTGTTTTAAAAACGATCAATTTGGAGCAGAGATTGATAACGGCAAAAAAGAACAAAAAAAGATTTTTCTTATGGCGAAGATTGACCCTAGTTCTGTCCATCTTAAAAAGCTTCCGCTACAACCTAATAAGAAGAACGTTGTTTTAGTTGGAGAGCTTGAGGATAAATTAAAGGTACGCAAGCAAAAAACTCAAGATGAAACTTGCTTATTGGACCAGGGTAGAGAAAAACGGGCGCAA
This sequence comes from uncultured Candidatus Babeliaceae bacterium, assembly GCA_964426225.1. Classification (GTDB taxonomy): domain Bacteria; phylum Babelota; class Babeliae; order Babelales; family Babelaceae; genus UBA12395. The sequence goes on from CAYRPI010000015.1 coordinate 5,577, forward strand.
GAGATTGGGAATAAGCTTTTTAAAGAAGAACATGGGGAAAATACGCTTTTGGGCCAGATCGAAAAAGGCACAAAATTAAAACATGTTGAAATTAATTATGAAGCGAATAAAAAAGAAAAAGAAAAGACTCAGATATTAGCAAATCCTGTATTTACGGGCATATTGGAAAAGTTTAAGAATATAAATGTTGAGGATGAAGATAGTGACTCTGACGATGATGGCAGCGACTCTGATGAGGAATGATTTTTAATCGAATTGTTTAATCTCAAGAGCAAGCTTGTCTGGACCTGTTTATTCAGTTTTAATCTTGCTCTACAAGTGTAATTATCCTGAAAATTTTCTTCGTTTTGCCAAGTAGTACGGTGAATGCTAAGATTGAGCGATATTTTTTAAGGCTGCAGCAAGATTTTCAAGCGGATCGTTAAGTTGGGCTTTATACCAATCTGGTGCATTAAGGTCTATCGTGGTTGAGGGGCCTGTGTATAGGGCTGAAGAATCCACTAGTTTTAATACGTAGGCTTTTTTGTCCCTAAGTTCTTTTCGTACGTGCATAAGTATCTGTCCGAGATGATTTTTATCCTTAAAATTTTTACCTGCGCCCCAGCCCGTATCGGAGGATGATTTTTTGACGATCATTCGATCTCCTGTGCTGAGTAATAGTTTTTTCAATTGTGGCCATTGCGTAAATTTGGCACGAATTGCCGTTAACATTACCTCATATTTAAGTTGACTGTCCCAATCGAGGGGTATATTAATATCGTCCATAAAGGAATCAATTGTTTTTTCTGCATTGTGAGCAGAGGTTCCTTTGAGATATTGTTCATAAATAAGAAAAGGATTTCCAAAATCTGAATATTTCCATGATTGCAAATAGTGCTCTACGGTAGGAAAGTGATGCGTATGTATGTTATTTCCCCAGTCGTACGTAATTTCAATCTTAAAATGGGGAATAGTGTCTTGGGGGCTGATTTTACCCAATTCGGGGTCAATAGATTTTTCTGCAAATCGGTTAGAAAAAGAAAAGAAGGGTTTTCCATTGCTTTGAAAATTTATAGCTGTTGGGTCATACACAGACTTATGCGGTTTTTTCATCTTGTTGCTTGGCCAGGTTGAGCCAGGTGCCACGCTTACTATTGTAGAAGTTGTTGTAATGGGCGGAGTACTGGTGGTTGTGGAAGAAGGGGTTGCTAGCTTGGTAGATGGGCCTTTATAAAGAGCGGGGTCATCGACTAATTGCAGTTTATATTGTTTCCCATCGTTAATTTCTTGTCGCACATGCATGAGCATCTGGCCGAGATGGTTGGAGCCTTTATAGTCTCCTCCTGCTCCCCAGTTTGGATCAGTTGTTCCTGCATCTTCAACAATTATTTTATTGCCAGTCCCTAACAGAAGATTTTTCAAGTTGGGATGCTGTGAAAATTTTGCTCGAAGGCCTTTCAGCATAACCCCATATTTTAAGCCATCATGGGCGGTGCCATGCCAGTTTTTAGGGGCTGTATAATGTTGTCTTTGCAGTTGGCTTGCTTTTATAGTCTGCATCTCAGGATTGTTTATATATGCATCCCAGGGGTCGATAAATTTATTTGCCTGGAACCAATGTTCTGTTGATTTCCACGTATGTCCATCAATGTCTACTGAAAAGGTGTTACTAAAATTTTGCGGTAATAGGGGATCATAAGATCCTTGTTCAAAGGTATTTGCAAAGGAATAGTAAGGTTGCCCCCCGGTATAAAAATGTATCGCATTGAGGTCTCCCGGTTTTGGCCAGGAGTTTCCCAGAGTTGTGGTGCTACCGGTTGTTGGGGGAGTAGTTGTTATCGGTGCAGAGGGGAGTGAATTTAGAATAGCGGGTTTGTTTTGTGTTAAAAAGTTTATTAGAAGAGGATCAATGGGATAGGTACCTATTTTGTTTGACAGAGTAGTAGCGGTGAAAAGTATATTTAGATCTACCCACTGTATATCAATAATTGAAGAAGCTTTTTTTTTATAAAGTTCATATGCTCGAACAAATTCAGATGCCTCAAAAACATGAAACCAGTGGTCAATTGGCTCCTGTTTGGAAAATAGGGGAGATTGATTTAAGGGTAAATTTTTTATACCTAGTAAATCGTTTACGGCTTCTTGTGCAATAATTATTCCTTTTTTACCCAATTTAGAACCAGTTTTCTGTAGGTCGGTCCATATAGCTTGGTTTTTTTGATCGTTCACAAGTACCATTAGGGCTTTCCAGATTCCTTGATTTTGTGCAACAACCAATGCATGTCCGAACCAAGCAGCATTAGTAGAGGTAGTCCATAATAAAACGGTTAAAAAAATAAATTTTTTCATCGACAATTCCCCTTAGTGATTCCTAACTTAGAGCTAGTATGCATAAAAAAATATGTAAAAAACAAGAAAACATTTTTCAGTGCTAAATCCATTGTGTTGACGGTGCGTGATTTAATAGACTGACTAACAAGGTAGTGGTGGACTTGGTATGTTTTTTGCGCAGTAGGTTCTGTTTTTAAGGGGTAGGCTATGATAAATTTTTTTTGGCGTTTAGCGCTTTGTATTCTATTTGTTTGTAGTCCGGTTGAGGTGTGTGGGGTTATGCCATATGACGTCGAAGTAGCCCTGGTTAATTTGCAGTTTAGTCAGTATGACGAAATAGAAGATGATATGCTGTTTGTTGCGAATGCTCGGAACATGGGCCTAAAAGACTTTATTGAAACTTATCATCTTTTGGCCGAAGTTCTAACTATAGATAAGCGCAATCGCTCCATAAATGGAGCCGGAGTGCGGTGGCTTCTAGAAAAAAATGCGGATATCAATAAGGGGCTGACGACAAGTAGCAAGCCGCCTACCACTCTTATTGAAGATGCGATTAATAACGGAACATTTTCTTGGGATAAAGATCTTGGGGAAGGTAACACCATGTTGCATGCGGCGGCTTTGGGGGGAAATACTGATGCGGTAACATGGCTTATAAGCAATGGGGCGTCTATCGATGTGAAAAATAATGCGGGTGCTACGCCTTTGCAAGGGGCTATAACGAGTTTAGAGGCGGATTTAAAGAAAACCAAGCAGAGAGCGATTGAGTATTTACAGGTCATTAGGGACCTTGTGAATGCGGGTGCAGATATGTCCGCTATGAAGATGGATCAAAAGACTAGAGAGCTTCTCGAGAAAGCGAATGTGATGAAGGCTGGTGTAGGTACGTCGGGGATAAAGGACGATAAGAAGCCTTCAAGTATTTTGGTGAAAGTGGACGTCAAATTTGTTCCCAAAGAAGATGTTTTTAAAAAGCTTTCGCGATCCTTGCAGGCGATAGCGAACGGCTGAATTGAGCTTCCATATAAGCCCATTTACTCCTCGTTCTCAAGATGGAAGTTTATTTTTGAGTTCTTTGATTGTTAATTCTAGGACTTTGACGGTTTCATTCTTCTCCAAGTTTTCGGCTATTTGTTTGCCATCTTTGGCTAATTGTTTTAGGTTGGTTAAAGAAGATTTTTTATGTTCATGGGTATTTATTTTATCTAGAATCAATTTAAAAATTTCTTCTATAAATTTGGCTGAGCGGTTTGCGATCATTTTTTTGAGTAATGTGTTTTTTCCATTACTAAAATAGTTGATGGCGTGTTGTGGATATCTTAATTTTGTAAAGAATATTTTTATTTGTTGCAGTAGCTTTGGACTTTCTTCAGGTGTGGTAATGTAATCATTTATGATTGTTGGTCGACTGGGTGGGTTTTCAAATAGGGCTAAATCTTTGTTGAATTCTTCCTCAGATGTTGAAAACTGTTGATTTGAAGAAGTGCCTTGTTGGACGGTGTTTGTTGTAATCGTGTTTTGATTTTGCTTATTTGTTGGAACGCTTATTTGGCTTGAGCTAGAAGAGGTTTCACTTTCAGGATTTAATCCTGTGTTTTGGTTTGATACTCTTTTCTTCTTATTAGATTTTGTTTTTGGGTTGTTCTGGCGAAGACGCTTTGTTGAAGGGTTGGTTTTTTGAGTTACATTATTTTGTAGTTGATTTGGTGCAAATATAAAAAAAGATTCTTGAATTGGAGCTACAGTTCTTTCTTCTTGGATTGTTTCAGCTTGTTGGTCTTTGGGAAGGCTATTTAGTAAAACGGTGAAAGAGGGAATGGATTCGAACTGGCTCTGTAGAGGCGTGCTATTTCCATTATTTAAATTTTGCTGTTCCATTCCATATAATTTTTTTTCAATGGTAGTGAATGGAAGCATGAGCAGTAAAAAAAGATATTTTTTCATTTTAATTTTTCCTTTGAGTTTAGTTTTCTTTTTTATTTTTAATATACTTGAAAAACATTATTTGTCAATATAAAATTCAAGTAAGAGTTAAAAAATTATTTTTTAAAGCATATGGCTTTTTGCACCAACATTTTATAAAAAAGGCTATGATTTCTTCTGTTAATGGCGCGTAGTCCTATTTTTGTACCATGAATTTGGTATAAATGCTACGGTATGTCTGCTCTGTAAGATTGAAAAAAAGAGGAGCCGGTATAATGGGAAAAATAAGAGTATGTTTGAGAATATGGGTGCTGTTGGGATTATTGGACTGTGTAAATATAGCTTGTTCTTCAAACAGTCTTGGGGCAGAGGTGAAGCCTGCGGACGTATATATGTCCTTTCAGTTAGCATGCGTACAAAATGATGTTGCTGCCTGCAAAGCCATCGTCAATCTTGAAAAAAAACGTGCTGGACGATCAAAAGAGAGAGATTTCGCCTTGCTCGAAAAACTGGTTCTATTTTCCACCCGTAAGACAACC
>CAYRPI010000015.1:10358-15753 GCA_964426225.1 uncultured Candidatus Babeliaceae bacterium
TGGTCGCTAATCACCTTTTTGACCGAGCAGCACGTTTGGTTATGAAGTTGTATAATGCCGCAAAAAAAGGGGACTCTAAGCATCTTCCTTTGTACCTTAGTTTCTGTGATGAACTTGTTGAGCAGCCATCTCTCATTGCTACGGAGGTTGCGGTACGGTATGGTCAGGCTAAACTGGTGAAATCTCTTATTGCACAAGGGGCATGTAAAACAAAAGAACAGGCGGATTTGTTGGTTGGTACTGCACATCGTTTTAAACAGGAGACGATAGAAAAAGCTGTTAAGATGGATTTTGAGGCACAGGAGTGGGCAGAAAAGGAGCAGGAGCGCGTAAATCAGTTTCTCCGCAGAATTGTCTGGTGGTGTGGTATTGGGGTTCTGGTGAGTCGCCTTTTGATAACTAGTGAACAGGTTTTATCAGGTAGGCCTCGTAGTATTGACCAGTCGGTCGAGATTGGTAGACAAAAGACTCCGCTTAAAGAGGAGCTTGAAGCTCTGGTTGTAAAGCATAAATTACCAAATTTTATCGCGCCTTTGAACGTTGTGGAGAATTCGTTTTTACCTAGTAATTTGGCTGTTTCGAAAAATGAGCTCATTGTAGGGGGGCATTTTGGTGCGCTGTCTAATGAAACTAAAGTAATGTTGCTGCTCCATGAGATGGGGCATTTATACTATAAGCACGCCGACCTGAACGCGGTTTTGGTAAAATTGTGTCTGCCCTTGGTCTTGAGTTGTGCCCTGCTTTCGGGGCGGCGGATAGACCGGTTGTTGGGAATCTCGTCCACCCTTTGGAATATACTGATACGCAATGCGTTGATGGATTTTTTGATCTTTAGGTACCTGTTTTCATTGCAGTATAGGGTTAATGAAAAGGAGGCAGATTTTTTTGCAGCTCACAATGCTCCTGATGAACAACATCTGCGAGCTCTGGTTAGGTGTTTTAGGGAAAATTCTCTTCTGTTTGGACTTGGTGGAGGGCTTTTGGAAAGCATAACAGATGTTATGCTTGTGCCAGCTTGGCCAATTATCCAATTTTTGGATTGGATTGCTGATCCTGCACATCCCTCGAGCTCATCGCGTATCAACTATCTTGAGGGGTATGCCAAAACTGCGCGGTATCACGTGAGGGATAATCAGTTTTTGCAAGGACAGTGTTCTGTCAATAGGTGGGAAGAGATTCCTCAAGTGTCTGGACTATTAAGTATAGCTCTGCCTGCGTTTATCGAGTGGTGTTATGCCGTTTACAGCTCGCGATAAATTGTCCCGCCTACAACATCCCCTATAACGACATTATTCCCTTTAACTATCACGCGTCCCTCGTGCGATTCGAACGTAATTTTCTTGATTCTGCTTGGCTCTTCTATTATGACTGTAAGTGCTTCTTGATAGGGGAAGACTCGGCAGAAGGCGCTTGCAACCCATCCGGTAACGCCATGAGAATGGTGTGGACTGCGTCGAACGATAATGGCGTCGATTGTAACATTTTTTAATACCACTTCAGTTCCTGTTACATCAAGGGAGCCCATAGCAGCATTTGAAATGGAAAGCGCGCCAATCACACGTAAGCGACCTTTTATCGAGCTATTGCTAATTGTGGTGCGGCCCATAATATCAAGCTCCTCGGCCCTTAATTCTTCTGCGCTAAAGCTACCATTTGTTGCAATAAGCCCGTCTACCTGGGATTTATTTATAGTTACGGTTCCTGTAACATCTACGCCTCCTTTAATCAGAGCCGTTAACCACGGCATCTTTAACTGAACAGCTGCCGGTTGTTTTGACGGAGTCTTCAAGCGTAGCTTTTTCAATTTCTACTTTTCCAAGGGTCCAGATTGAACCAGAATAGGTGGTGTTTTTGATGACAGTTTTGCCAAATGTGTTATTCGATGCACACATAGAGTCTTTCAGATTTTCGGTTGGGTTATGGGCTGTGGCATTGCCCCCGATAAATAGAGTAGCTAAGCAAAAAAGAGGGTAGAAATTCATAAAAAAGCCTTTTTGAGGATTTACGCCGTGATTAGTAATAATCTACACAAGCTCGTTCCCTTATGCAATTGAGGTTGAATTCAGTAGTTGCGGTAGTTCTTGGAGTGCTGTTTCAAAAGGTATAAGAGCTATCTCTCCAAAATCACCGGAGTGATATTCCTTCTGGTTGCCCCCATAAAGGACATGGAGTGTCGCCTCGGGGTAATCTTCTTTGAAGACCTTGAGCCCGCGGAGATCTTTGTTGGCGATGGAACTTGAACGTTTAAGTTCAAAGGCATGGAGTCCTCGGGGGCCATACAGAACAAAGTCTACCTCTTGCCCTGCTGAAGTTCGCCAAAAATGAATAGAATATCCCAGCTCAAAATAATCATTTACAGCACAGAGCGATTGTAAAAAGAGCGTTTCAAGGGCTGCTCCATCTATTTCTTCTTTTGAGTCGAGAGGGCCTGTTGGGCGAACTGTTCTAAAAACTCCCGTATCAAAAAAATAAAATTTTTGGTGTGCGACTAATTTTCTCTTAGCTCGTTGGCTAAAAACGGACAATCGTCTTGCTAGAAGAAGGTCTTCGAGGATATCAAAATAGCTGGTAACTAACGATCGGCTGAGAGATAGTTCACGTGCAATATCTGTTGTGGTTAAGAGTGAACCTTGTGAAAAACTAGCGATTTCTAAGAAACGGCTAAATGCACCAATGTTCCGCGTGAGTCCTTCTTGTAATACTTCTTCACGAACATAGGTTTGAACGTAGCTTTCTAGATATTTTTTAATGTCGACACCTGTAAACACCGAGGGCAAAAGGCCGTTTTCAAGAGCTTTGGCCAGGTCAAATTGGTTTCCAAGTTCCTGGGCAATAAGAGGATGCATATGATAAGTAAGCGCCCGTCCAGCCAAAAGGTTGACTCCACGTTTTCTTAAGCTGCGGGCGCTTGAACCGGTTAGTAAGAATTTGTACTGTTTGTGTTCAATTAGTCTATGAACTTCATGTAAGAGTTCAGGAACACGCTGTACTTCGTCAATAATAACCCAGCCCTTGTACTGGTGCGGGATAAGTCTTTCGAGTCGGTTTGGTTGCGCAACAAGAGAGCTATAAAGTGAAAAATCTAGGAGATCTAAATAGAGAGAATCCGGCATATGTGTTTTTAACCAGAAAGTTTTTCCGGTGCCTCGTGGACCAAATAAAAAGATACTCTGTTGTCCAGAAAGTGGCAGGGTGAGTAATCGTTTTATCATAGTATCTCCATTTTTCGTTTTCTATCAATCTGGTTTCAGGTCCCAGGATTAAATCCTGTTTTTTCTTAGTTTACATTAAAAAGAATAAAAAACACAATATCTGCGGGTGGAGTCCGCATATATTATTAAAAAATGCGGACTCCACCCGCAGATTTCATGTCCTCTGTTGATTTCTTTTTTTATAAATGGTGCGTGGGTTTGCTTGAATCGCTTTGTGGGAAAAATATTTATTGATATTTTTGACTATGGGTGGTTGTTTTCGTGGATTATTATCTTATTCTTCGTTACTTTCGCTGATGACGTAAAAAGTTTTGGTTTGGGATTAGGTCGCTGTTGCTGATTCTGTGTTGTTAGTTTCTATGGCTTTCAAATTAATGAAAGTTTGGGAAGAATAGGCCTTTGTTGGAGACTTAATAGGAGAGCAGCGTTTTTCTTTTCCAGGATTAAATCCTATTGGATGTATTTTAAGTAGGTTTAGGCCTGTGCAGAGGCATTTGATAGAAAAAGACGGTTTTTTGGAATTGGACTTTAGAAATTTGCGTTTTTTTGTTTTGGTCTCAAATTCACTAGTTTTTTTAAGGGATAAAGTGGTTGTACTAAAAAGTCTTTTTTCAGGTAGTGTGCCGCGGTGAATTTTTTGCTTTGGGATTAGGAGGGGTTCTGTACTCTTATTGCAGGTTAGAGCTGTACAGGCCTGGAGTGTAAGGGTTAGAGTAAGGGTGATTTTAGTGATGGTCATGGAAAATCCGATCTTGTTTTAGAAATATTTAAATGATATTTGTGAGAATTTAGGTCGAGTTAAAGCTTTATTTTACCAGTTGATTAGCGCTAAGTGTAGCGTTATTTATTGAACCTGTTGTCGCAGTTGAAGCAGTTAACACTCTTTTAGCTTGCTTATTTTTTTTAAAAGAAAATCACTAACGTCTTTATTTTGTTTCTTTTGTGCGTAATAGACGGCTGTTTCTAGTGATGGAATTATTTGTAAAGCATGGTCCTTAAGCTTATTGGTGGTCGATTCTTTTACCAGATGAAATGCTCGTTTTAATAGTATTTTAGTATAGGAAAGGGGCCTGTTTTCTGCTGCAAAGTATAGAATAACGGGATGGTTTAAATTATTTTTTTTAAAACTGGGTTGGCAGAGTAGTTTAAGCAAAGGAGACAGTGTTTTGTAATTTTCAAGAATTTGGGTAATTCTTGGTAGGACTTCGGAGTTTGATGGTGTTTGCATAACAAGAGCTAGGATTTCTTTTCTTGTGTCGTGGGGGGTACTTTGTGATGATGAACTATTGCTTTTAGACGTGAACATAGAAAACTTTTGGTTATCATGATTCGTTTTTAATTCTGTTAAGTTATTTTGTATCAAGGAGGGTGTTTTATAGTCAGAATTTGGTTTCGGGCGGGTGAATTTCTTTGTTTTTAATTGAGACATAATTCCATGTTGTGTTGGATTAGGTGATTTTTTTCGTTTGCGCTTTCCAAGCATTTTTTGGGTATCATCTTCTTCAGGCTGTATAACTGGTTGAACGTTCTCCATAGGTTGTGTACTTTGTGTTAAATTTTGTTTAGGGGGAAGTGTTGCGGGCTGTGTTTGAGGGTTTATAACCTCAGAATCAAATAGGGTATCGTAATTCAATTTGAGTGAGAGTTTTTTTGGAGAGGTGGGAACCTGCTGTGGTATAGAGCTTGAGAATAAAAGAGGCGTGGTGTGTAAGGTGGAGTTTTGCATAAAGGTGGGTGGAGGTAGTGGGGATTGACTTATAGGGTTGGGGTAGCGGGGGAAGTTTTCAATAAGGGGATTGGAGTCTGGTTGAATTTCTTGTTGGGAGCGTTGTAAAAGAGAATAGAGTTTTATACATAGGAGCGAGAAAAGAAAATCTGGAGACAACTCATCTAAAAATTGTACATTTAGCAGCTGGGTTATAGGGGGGTAGCAAGCGAGGTTAATGGGCAGTGGTAAGAGATGATTTTGATTGGGAGGGGTGTTAGGGTTTGGGGTATTGTTCATGCCTCGCGCTGGAAAGAGTGGGAGTAGTAAGATTAGTCCAAAATAATACATAGATTTCATAATAAGGGGGCTCCATTTTGTAACATTTAATCTTAATATACAAATAGGTTAAGATATTTTTTTAAATTTGTCAATATTATTTCGCCTGCATACAGGGCGTGCTTATGTGTACGCCTAA
>CAYRPI010000015.1:15763-21062 GCA_964426225.1 uncultured Candidatus Babeliaceae bacterium
CTTTTAAGAAGGTTTAAGATTTAGATTTTTTTTGGTATAGAGGCTGTGGGTTGTTCAGTTTGTTTATTTTTAACCACTAATATCTATACTTTGTTTTTTGTGCGGAATAAAGGGCTGTTTCTGATAATAGAATTTAGGTTAAAATTTTTTAAAATTTCTCAAGAAGAGCTGGAAGTTGCTAGATTTTTTGGTTAGGGCAAAGTCCTAATACGAGTTTCTCTTGATTATAGATTTTCTTCAAGATCTGGGTACGAGAGCCCGAGGTGACCATAGGTGGAATCGAATGCTTTTTTCATAGAGAGAAAGTGTTTTTTTGCTTCTGATATCTGCCCTTCATCTAGTTTTCTCAATTTAAGGATCCGATGCATTTTGAGGCCGAGATTTGCAAGAGATAGGAGAGTGAACGCAGTTGCCAGTTTTCCAGAAATTCCTTTTGCCACAAAGGTAAGAATAGGGGCATCAAAAAAAAGCCAATTGCAGATATGAAGTCTTAGTTGTGCAAGGATCAGAAGATTTGGTGGTGAAAAGTGTGTTCCCTGCGGAATGTTCGCTAGGGTTATGAAAGCAGACACTCCTTCTTTTAACTTTCCAAGAATGCCTTTCTCGTTTCTTAAATATAGAGATCCGAGACTTGTTATTGCACGCGTGTCTGGAGAAAGTGTTTTGAAAACCGCAGAGGTTAGATACGCAATGCAGGGGAATAGGAGAGCATAGCCTGTGCCTAATAATAGATTTTGTCCTAGAGATGGTTTGTGAGTGTGGGAGGCCTCTATTCTTAGAGTTGAAAATAAAAAGATTAAAATTAGAGCGGGACAAGTTCTTTTTTTAAGGGTCATGGGAAGCCTTTTATTTTTGGGATTGAATTTTCTTTTTCTTAAATTTGCGCATAAATATAGTATAAATCTAGCGGTTTGTCCCGTCAAAACATTCTAAGAAGGTTAGGAGAAAGACTGTTGACAGGGGAGTAAGAAAAAGCGCACACTTTTCATAGGTATTAAAACGGAGAGCTGTTTTTTAAAGGAGTGGGGAGTGGTTATGAAAGATCGTCTTCAAGAATTAAATTCTGTTCCAGGATTAAATCCTGTTTATCTTGACCGAGAGATGTTAAAATTTGGGTTTTCTAAGGCGATTGATTTCTTTGGGCAGTGGGTTACCATAACACTTTTAAAAGCTGTAATCTCTATCATTCAATGGGTATCGGTTATTTTACTTATTGGTTTTGCGGGAAGACTCTTTTTGGGCACTGTTCCAGAAACGTGGGCCTTCAGTTATCCTGAGGTAATTATCGTTCATTATATAACATATAAAATTGTGTTTTTTGGGTTGGCATTTTTTTTATTTTTTGAACTTTTAGGAGGTGTTATTAGAATGGGCACTGCTCGTATAGCGTTGGACCTGTATGATGCGGGTGAAGCACGCACAGACCGGTTGCTTTCTACTGTACGCTTGGCTTTTAATCATATGGCAGCTACTTTTTTATATGTAATTATCGTTTTTTCGGGGTTGGTTTTTTTTATTATTCCCGGGATTTTTTTTGCCTTGCGTCTCTGGTTTTATCGGCAAGTATTGATAGATAAGCAATGTGGACCATTGGCTGCTCTTAAGATTAGCGCTGATTTAACATGTGGGAAGGTAATGATACTTTTTAGATCGCTTTTGTTGGTCAGTATTGTCAATATACAGCTTTTACAGGGAATAATCTTTCTGCTTTTAGTGAATACTCACCCTGCGCATAGTATTGTGTTATCGGTACTTTTGTTGTCTGGGCTTTTGACTCTTCCAACTGCAACGTTATCCAATGCATTTATTTATAGGAATTTGCTAAAAAGTCCTGGGTGCCTTAATTGAAGTTACTCAATGACGAATAGTTTTTCGCAGAGATTTTTTTCTTCTTCTGTAAGTTGCAAATTCTCGTCTGTCGGGGAGCTTCCAGTATTTTTCGATATGTAATAAAGAAGTTTAATAAACTTTTGGACTATAGAAATAAGTTCTTTATTTTCTTTGGTTGTTAAGCCAGAATCCATTTGTGAGAGGGTGTTTTTTATCTGTTCTGTTAAGACGGAAGATTCGACGGAATCGGACATTACTTTGATAAACTCAGAGAGTGTGGCTTTGAGTAAGGGGCGAATGTGTTCCTTTTCAGTTTGTAAAGGGAAAAATAATTGAAAGAATTCAAGGGCCATAGAGGGCTCTTGCTTAAGTACGTTCCATGGATTAGTTTGATTTTTATTAAGTTCAGGGAGAAAGAGCTTTGCGCCATTTTCGACAAGAACAAGAGCGGTTTTTAGGTGTTTAAAGATAAGAGCTCGATGCAATGGAGTATAGTGGCGAGAATCCCTATTGTTAACGTGTGCCCCGTGGTCGATAAGGCATTTGGCAATTTTATAGTTATCTTTGATATGCCAGTTGTTAAGGGGGGTATTCTCTAAAGAGGGACCCCAGCGTGCATTTGTATTGGCTCCTGCAGCGCACAGAATCTTAACGGCTTCGAGATTTTCGGATTCTATTGCACATGCTAGTGGAGTTGTATTGTTTGAGTCCATTTTTTCTTTATTGAAGCCTAAAAATACTAAAATTTTTAACGGTATTAAATTTCTCGAGCGAGTGGCGTGGATTATTAAAGGTTCAGGAAAAAAGAATAGGAGCGCGAAATAGCCTGCGCCTCCAGCACACAAGATACCAGCAGCAGTGAGGGCTATTTTTTGGGGATGTTGTTGTATAAAAGAAATTGTTTTTGATGCTATAGAATGGGGGTATGCCGTCAAGGATTCAATGCTAGCGCGGCGGTCTGGAGTGGGAAGTAGCGCTCTTGTTATACTCTGTCCGTACAGAGTGGTTGTTGATATTGTTACAGCTAGGATGAAAAAGAGGCGATTCATAAAATCAGTCCAGTAAAAGATTTTTCTATAAATTATGCCTCGTAAAATTTTTTGAAGAAAATTTTTATATCCTCATAAAAAGGTTTCTTTTTCTTGCCTTTTTTTTCGACAGGTTCGGGCTCAATGGTTTTTAGGTTTTTGAGGTAGTAGTTTTTGCTTTTCATCGAGCTTTGGCTATGAAGAGCAAGAAAATTTATTAACGGAGATTTATCGGTGAAGAGTTTGGCGCACATTATGAGCTCTTTGTCGGTAAATCCGAGCTCATTTTTCCCCAGTATTGCGATATCTTCGAGAAACTTTTTTTTGCCTATGTAGAGAAGCGTGATTAATTTTTTAACAATTGAGAGGACCGTATTACGCTCATCTTCTGTTAGTTGTAGTTCTTTTTTAGTCCAGGCGCCTTTATCAAAGTTAAGGATAGTTTTTTCTTTTATGGGATCAAGTTTTATTGAGTCGACTGAATTGGTCATAGCCTGACTAAATTCAAAAAGCATGTTTTCAAGGAATGAGCGGGGGTAGAGTAGTACATTTGGTTTTAATGGGAATAGAGATTGAAGGAGGGTGGCTTTTTCTTCTTTTGAAAGATTTTCCCATGGAGTTTTCCCATTATTTGCAGAAGTAAAAAGATTTGAACCTTGTTCAACCAGAAATTTTGCTATATCAGTAGTGCGTTTTTTGATAACCACCATTCTATTGACTATGGCCTCAACGGTTGAGCGCCCGCACGCTTCATGGAGGGGCATTCTTCCATTGATGTCTTTTGCATTTACATCGGCGCCATGTGTGATTAGCAGAGTGGCGATATCAAAGTTATCCTGAGCACAGGCTTCATGGAGGGGAGTTATCCCGAGGGTGCTTTTAGCGTTGACATTAGGTTTTTCTTTTAAAATTAGCTCTACTGCTTTTAAATCTCCGCTGGTGCACGCGCTGTGAAGAGGGGTTTTTTTAACATTATTTTCGGCGTTGACGTTGGCGCCTTTTCCAATGAGAAACTTAATAAACTCTGTATCTCCAGTGGAGCATGCGTGGTGCAATAGGGTATTTTTATATTTATCTTGGACGTCAAGTTTGGCACCATTTTGAATGAGGGGCGTGGCGAATTTAAAGTTTCTAGCCCAGAATAAGGGTGTAGATTCTTGTATTTCATCTTCTGCGTTTACGTCTGCACCTTTTTCGATAAGAAGTTTTGCAACGTCAAGGTTGCTTCTCCAATAAGCGAGGTGAAGGGGAGTCATGCCGTGTGTGCTTCTGCAATTTACATTGGCGCCTTTTTTGATTATTTCTTGGATGGTTTCGATTGATTTGTTTTGTTTTATACTTTCAATAAGTTGGAAGTTCATTATTTTTTGTTGCTCGTACGTTAGCGGCTCAGGCGCCATTGCGATGGCCTTAAGAGCTCGTGCAAGCGCATCAATTTCAGTATCGTTGGCATTTATATAGGCGCCGCACAGCAATAATGCAGCGGTTAGAAAAATCTGAAACATGTTCTTTCTCCATCCAGACTCAAAGTCTTTTTTAAACGTTACAGAAAGTTTTTACTTGTCTTAAGTGTAGCAGTATGGAATTGGCGAAAGAAAGAGAATTAGATACGTTTTTTTGCTTGGAGGGAGATTTTGAGGGAATACCCTAATGCATCCGCAACTTTGAGTAATTTAGTTATAGATGTTGAGGCGTACCCTCCGGATTCGAGGCGGGCAATTAATGGCTGCTGTGCTTTGAGTAGGGCAGCGAGCTCAGTCTGTGAAAGATGGGCTTTTTTTCGCGCTTTAATAAATTGTTCTATTAGCTCAAACTCAGGTCTTAAAGTTTCATATTCAGTCTTAAATGCTTCGTCTTTGAGTGCCGCTTCTTTAAATGCTTTAAAGCTTAGTTTCTTATTCATAATATCTCTTCCATGCGTTTATGAGCCTTGTCAATTTCTGCTTGAGGTGTTTTTTCTGTTTTTTAATAAATCCATTGAGTATGATTATTATCTGTCCTTTTTTGATGCAGAAAAATGCCCGGCCTATGCCTTCTTTTCCCTTTGCTCTAATCTCAAAAAGCCCTTTCTTCATGGATTTGATATAAGGCATGCCAAGGTTTTCAGGGCCTACCTTTTCAATGAGGTTTGCTATCCAGGTAAATTTTGCTTTGATTCCTGGGGGTCACTCTTGAATGCTTTTCATAACTTTTAGATCATAAAAGCTTATATTCCATTTCATAAGATGCCCAATTATCAATATATCAAATATATTATAATAATATAACACGTTTGATATGAATAGCAAGTTTTGATTTTAGAGGAGAACTCGGTTTAGTGTGCTGTTGAAGTGAAGTTATTCTTTTCTCGATTTTTCATAAAATTTTTTGAAGAAGATTTTTATGTCCTCCTTCATCCAGATTCAAAGTCTTTTTTAAACGTTACAGAAAGTTTTTACTTG
>CAYRPI010000016.1:0-6711 GCA_964426225.1 uncultured Candidatus Babeliaceae bacterium
GAAATAGTGCTAATCTGGGAAAGAACAATTCTAGTTTTTGTGTTTGAGGGACCTATGGCGCTAAAAAAACTTCCCATTGGCATAAGTGATTTTGCAAAGTTGATCGAAGAAGATTATTATTTTGTCGACAAAAGCTTGCTCATTAAAGAACTTATTGGCTCTGGAGCGGCAGTTACGTTATTACCACGTCCCAGGCGTTTTGGAAAAACCCTTAATCTCTCAATGCTGCATTATTTTTTTGAGAAGACTGAATCCTCTAAGCGCCATTTGTTTAACGGCCTAAAAATTGAGCAGCATCCTGACTGTATGGCCTACCAGGGTAAATATCCTGTAATTTGGATGACGTTTAAAGGTGTAAAGCCACAAAACTGGCCAGCCTGTTATGAAAAAATATGCAAAATTATTGGTAATGAATTTAAACGTCACTTTGACGCCATAAGACCCTCTTTGAGCGAACTTGAGACTCAAGAAGTACAAGAAATTATTGCAGGCACGGCTTCTCAAGTTATGTATGAAGAAGCTCTCTTAGACCTTTCAAAATACCTTGAGCGCACCTACAAAACACGGGTTATGATTTTTATTGATGAGTATGATGCTGCAGTTCATGATGGCTTTTTAAGCGGCTATTATGACAAAATTATTAATTTTATGCGTTCATTTTTAAGTGCGGGGCTTAAAGATAGTTCTGTTCTTGAATTTGGTGTCTTGAGCGGTATTTTGCGTGTGGCCAAAGAGAGTATTTTTAGTGGGTTAAATAACTTAGAAGTTCGTACTTTTATTCAAGAGGGTTATTCAGATAAGTTTGGCTTTCTTGAGGAAGAGGTTGTTAAGATGCTGAAGGAGTTTAATCTTTCTAGCAACATTGATGATCTGCGTAAGTGGTACGATGGGTATCAGAGCGGGTCGCATAAAGTGTATAATCCCTGGTCTACGATAAGTATGATTAAAAATAATGGACTGATTGAGTCTTACTGGGTTAATACAAGCGATAATCTGTTAATTTGCGATCTTGCTCGTAGCAACGCTGAACGCATTGATGAAGAGTTGAAAATTTTGATGAGCGGGGGTGTTATCACCAAGCACATTAATGAGGGGATAATTTTTCAAAATATCAGCTATGATATGGATGCGTTTTGGAACTTTTTACTCTTTAATGGGTATCTGACGTTTGAAAATTACCGCACGGGAGAGCTGGGGAGTGTTGCCGAATTAAAAATTCCCAACACAGAGGTTGCGATTCTCTATCGGGCTATGGTCCTTGATTGGTTTAAGGCAAAAACTATAAAGCAGGATTATCAAAAAATGCTTGCCGCTCTGGCAGAGGGTAATGTTGCGGAATTCAAGCGTGTATTTGAGCTTTTTTCTGGTGAAGTATTAAGTGTTTTTGATACGTCAAAAAAGGAGCCTGAAAAATTTTATCATATTCTGACCTTGGGCATGTTTGCCGCGCTTATGAAAACTCACGAAGTCCGCTCAAATCGAGAAAGTGGGGTAGGGCGGTATGATGTCATGATTATTCCTAAGGACCACTCGCGGTTTGGATTCATTATTGAGTTTAAAAAAGCAGAAGGTAAAGAAACCCTTTTAACAGCAGCACAGAAAGCCATTAAGCAGATTGAAGATAGGCACTATGAGGCCGAATTACGTGTTCGGGGCGTACAAAAAATTATCAAACTCGGTATATCATTCAAAAGTAAACAGAGTTTTGTTCTTCTGGCTGGCGTATGATTTTTAAGCCATAATATAAAAACATGTGTGATGTTTCTAACCTTCTTTTTATTGTGTGACCATGTCTTGTGCTGTTTCTTCCTCTCGTCCCTGTCTTTCAGAAGGCTATGTAGTAACCGTAGGAGGGGTGGCATGCGACATTCTAATTCAATGTCCCGCTCTTTCCTTAAAACAGGATGTGAAGTCCTATCTAGTTTTTGAAGAAGGAACCAAGATCGATGTTGCAAATCTACAGTATACGGTTGGAGGCGGTGCTGCAAACACCGCATACGTTCTCGCGCGTTTAGGACTACCGGTTGTTGCATTTTTTAAGACGGGCAGTGATTATGCTGCAGATTTTATTCGCTCAGATCTGGTTAAGAATGGTATAGACGTTACGTTTTCTGTTTCAGATAAGGATATGTCTACAGGGACCTCTTTTGTTTTACCGTCGCTGAACGGTAATCATACGATTTTAGTCTGTCGTGGATCTAATGCATTAGTGTACGAATATGAACTTCCATCAGATCTTTTAAAAAATTCTAAGGGTGTTTATATAGCTCCTCTGGCGGGTAATTTTGCCAGTATTTTACCATTGATTGCTAAGAGTGCTCATGGTCAGGGTTTTGTTATGCATAATCCTAGTAAGAGCGGAATCACAGAACATTTTCAAGCGCTTTTTGAAGCTCTAGCTAGCATTGATATCTTAATGCTTAATCGCGCAGAAGCTGAGTTATGTTCGGTGCGGCTCCAAAAAGATACAACAGTTTTTGAATTAGAGGCTTTTTGTAGAGAAGTAAGTGCGCATGGACCACGTATTATTTTGGTTACTGATGGAGAGCAGGGTGTTTATTGCTTTAGTGAGGGGAAATTTTTGTATC
Organism: uncultured Candidatus Babeliaceae bacterium; assembly: GCA_964426225.1. Taxonomy (GTDB): domain Bacteria; phylum Babelota; class Babeliae; order Babelales; family Babelaceae; genus UBA12395. Next base: position 2,589 of record CAYRPI010000016.1, read on the forward strand.
AACAAAGCATTGCAATACCTATTTGCACCACCGTTGGGGCGGGAGATACTTTTGGAGCGACTTTTTTTGGGGCGCTTGTTAAAGGTTATTCTTTAGAGAGAGCTTTAAGATATGGAGTTCTTAATAGTGCGGCTCTTCTCTCAAACGCTCAGCCGCACGGTGGATTGCTCTCTTTTGATGAATTAAAAGAACGCACAAACAAACTTTAGGAAAGTGGTATGAGTAAAAGTTTTTTATATGTAGCCAACTGGAAAGCCTATCTTTCTTTTTCTGAGTCTATTGCGTGGATTGATACATTTGGTGGCGAATTGGATCGCTTGGTTGAGGAGGGTGAGGTAGTTATATGCCCCGATTTTTTGGCGTTAAATTATGCATCTTCACAGGTGCCTATTTCTATTGCTATTGGAGCTCAGGACTGTTCTGCACATGGAAAGGGAGCTTTTACTGGTGATGTTACTGCAACTTCTTTAAAGCAGGCGGGAGCGAAGTATTGTATAGTAGGGCATAGTGAACGTCGGCGTTATGAGTTTGAAAGTTTAGAAAGTATGGTTCAAAAAACGCTCTGTTTGCTCAAGGTGGGAATTACTCCTCTTATATGCATGTCTGAGGCTGTTGAGGATGAGTTGCCACAATTTCTTGATAAATTGGGTGCGTTCAAAGATTTTAAAAAAGATATTGTTTTTGCTTATGAACCAGAGAGCGCGATCGGCACCGATACATTGCCATCTATAAAAAATATTGATACGGTATGCGCGGGTATGAAGAGTATTCTTGCGCATAAATGGGGCGAGAATACTAAGATTCTCTATGGAGGAAGTGTTAGTGACAAAACGATTGTGGATTTAAAAAAAATAACATCCATTGATGGTTTTCTTATTGGCAGAGCAAGTACTGATTTTCAAGCGCTTGAAAAAATTGTAGTATTAGTCTAGAAACACTAAAGAGCTAGGGAGAATATTATGCTTTATGGGTTATTGTTAACATTTTTCGTTATTTTGTGCGTTTTGCTTATGGCTTTGATTCTCATTCAGAAGAGTAAGGGAAGCCTTGGACTGGGTAATATGGGCGGCGGAATGCAGATGCTCTTTGGGGGATCTGGCGGGCAGTCATTATTTCAGAAGGCAACGTGGGTTTTGGGCGCACTTTTTATGCTTTCATCCTTAGGTTTGGCTATTTTGAAGTCTTCGAAAATGCAGATACGTTACGCAGATTTTGCACCTGCGGCTCCTGCAAAACCTGCTACAACACCTATTATTCCAGCAGCTCCAGATTCAGGATTAAATACTGTTGAACAAGCCACAGGGCCTGTAAAACCTACAACTACAGAGCCTGCTGCAGTAGTTCCTGCAACGGCGCCTGTTGAGAAAAAAACAGCTGAAAAACCATCAAAACCCTAGGTAGCGATGATAGTTTCGTTTCTTGACAACGTTGGTAAAGGAACGTTAATTTTTTGTGACCGGACGGGGCGATTTATTCTCTTTTTGGGAAGAGTTGTTAAGACGCTTTTTACGACGCGTCTAAAATTTACTCAGGTTGTCGTGCAGATGAAAATGGTTGGGGTAGATTCGTCCCTAATTGTTTTTCTTACGGGTTCGTTTACAGGTTTGGCTTTTGCGCTCCAGAGTTATATTGGCTTTAGCAGAGTTGGGACTGAAGAATTTATTGGGCTTGTGGTCACTCTGGGTATGACGCGTGAGTTAGGACCGGTTTTAACCGGGTTAATGGTAACAGCTCGTTGCGGATCTGCGATGGCTGCAGAGCTTGGGACTATGCGTATTACAGAGCAGATTGATGCCATACAGACGTTATGTATAGATCCATATCAATATTTGGTGGTGCCGCGTATTTTGGCTAGCACTGTTATTATGCCATTCTTGACTGTCTTTTCTATGATGTGCGGTATTGTGGGCGGGTACTTGCTATGTGTATATTCTTTGGGGGTTAATGCCGAAAGCTACACTCGTGTAATTGTAGAGCGCGTTGAGCTTTCTGATGTTACTGGGGGGCTTATTAAGTCTGCGTTTTTTGGACTCTTTTTTTCATGGGTTGGTACTTACCAAGGTTTTTATACTAGTGGTGGTGCGCAAGGAGTTGGTAAAGCAACAACTACGAGTGTGGTTATGGGGTCGATAATCATTCTCATAGGAAATTACTTTTTAAGTTCATGGCTCTTTCAATCGGGAATAGCATGATTCAACTTGTAGAGGTGCGGAAACGATTTGGCGATAATCAGCGTTGGGTAACCGATGGGATTAATTTAACTATTCCTTCTGGTGAAATGACCTGTATTATTGGTCAATCGGGTGAAGGAAAGTCGGTTTTGCTCAAGCAGATCATTGGACTTATAAAGCCTACTTCGGGTTCTATTACCATTGACGGTGAAGAGATAACGACTATGACAGATAAAGATTTGCAGCGCCTTTTTCAAAAGTGTGGGTATGTTTTTCAATTTGCGGCTCTATTAGATTCATTAAATGTTCTTGAGAATGTGGGATTGGGTCTACTTGAACAAGGGCAATTGCTTGAAGATATTCTTCCCATCGTAAAAGACAAATTATCTCTGGTAAATTTGAAGCCTGATATTCTCTATAAATATCCGTCAGAGCTCTCTGGAGGGATGAAAAAACGTGTGGGTTTAGCACGTACTCTTATTTCTAATCCATCGATTATTTTATACGATGAGCCAACTACCGGTCTTGACCCTATTACGGCGCGTGTTGTACACGAGCTTATGCATGAGATGCAGAGGCAGTTTAGTATAACCTCTGTTATTATTTCACATGATGTGGAAATATTTAAATATGTAGATAATGTTGCATTATTGCACAAGGGGAAAATTCGTTTTTTTGGTCCTGCCAAGACTATCTGGGAATCAACAAATCCGTACATCTATCAATTTATTCGTGGGTTGCCTGAGGGGCCTATAAAAATTACAGATTATACTCACAAAGAATAGGAATTTTTAAGGACAAGAAAGATCATGGAAGTTTCCATCTCGCTTGCAGCTCAAAGAGCGGCGGCATTAAAAGATCAGATTTATGAGTCTAGTACTCGCTTTCAGCAGATAAGATCCGAAATTAAGCGCGTTATAATCGGTCATGATGAAACTATTGATTTAATTTTGATAGCTCTTTTATGCGACGGGCACATCTTGTTGGAAGGATTGCCAGGTGTTGCTAAAACAACCTTAGCAAAGACCGTTGCTGAAATCTTAGGTTTGCAATTTAAACGTGTTCAATTTACTCCAGACTTACTTCCTTCAGATTTAGTTGGAACTATGGTTTATAACCAAAAGACTGGAGACTTTGAGGTCCGTAAGGGGCCTATATTTGCTCACGTTGTTCTTGCAGATGAAGTTAATCGTGCGCCTGCAAAGGTACAGTCTGCTCTTTTAGAAGCTATGCAAGAGCAACAGATTACTATTGGTTTAGAGACGTATCATCTTGAGAAGCCGTTCTTGGTTTTTGCAACACAAAATCCTATAGAGCAAGAAGGAACTTATAATTTGCCAGAGGCTCAGGTAGATCGTTTTATTTTTAAGTTGATTATGGGTTATCCAACGTGTGATCAAGAAAAGTTGTTGCTTTCTACCTGGCATCAGAATAAAAATGTGCGTTGCATTCTTAATAAAGATGAATTATTACAGACAAAAAAACTTACAGAATCCGTGTATGTGGATGAATTAATTATTGATTATTTAGCGCGGCTGGTTGATGCAACTCGTTATCCTGAGCGGTATGGTTTTGATGAGTATGTAAATTTTATTAAACATGGAGCGTCGCCACGTGCAACGTTAGCACTTTTTCATGCATCACGGGCGCGAGCGTTTTTGCAACATAGGTATTTTGTTATACCGGATGATGTTAAAGCAGTTGCTCCTGCGATTTTAAGACATAGGATAAAAATAACCTTTGAAGCTGAGGCAGAAAGAGTTACAGAAGATAAAATTATCTCAACTATCCTTGCTGGACTTTCAACGCCTTAGGTAGATCTGCTTGACAAAAGCTTATCAAAGCGCAAGTATGGTAGAAAAATTCTCCTGCTTATAAATGAGGGAAATAATTCATGACGGGTCCCTTGTGGATATTAAATGGCACGTTGACTCTCATGTACGCCCTTTCTG
>CAYRPI010000016.1:6721-9775 GCA_964426225.1 uncultured Candidatus Babeliaceae bacterium
TTCTGTACCTCTTATGGTAGTTATAAGGACAGAGGTTCCGCCGCGTGTTGCGCTTACATTGGGGGCTCCTGTGCCACATCTTGAAACATCTGTTTCAAAAATCAACCCTGCTATTATTTATGAAAATGATCTATTTGATACATTTATAAAGGCGGTTGAAGCGCCGGTAGAAAAAGTACATGATGAAATTATTATTCCTACGCCTCCTAAAATAGAAGATATTCCATCGGTTAAACCTCGTGAAACTGAGTTTTTGCCTCCTTTGCAGATAAAACTTAAAGGGGTGCTGCTTAATTCGAATTCGCAGTTTAGTAGAGCTATTATTGCAAATGTAAAAACTAAGACAGAAGCTCTTTATAAACTAGGCGATGTGATTGAGGATGCTACCCTTATTCATATCAACAAAAATAAAGTTATGTTTGTTCGTTCAAACGGACAGCAAGAGGTCTTGTTTTTGAATGAAGATGTTGCGCAGGCGGATCCTATTTATGAGGGTGATAGAGCTTGGGCTGCTATGATTAGTCAGGTAAATGATTCAACCTTCCAAGTAGATACTCGTCTCTTTAAAAAGAAAATTCGCAGTGTTGCTCAGATTTTTGAGCTTTTAGATTTCACAACTGCTTTTGAAAAAGGTAAGAGTATTGGTGGTCGAATTGGGCGGTTTACTAAAGGTTCTCTAGGGAGTTTATTGGGGCTTGAGCATGGTGATATTATTACCTCTGTGAATGGGACTCCTGTAACAAGTCCGGCTGAACGCGTTAAAATTTATCATGAAATAAAAGATGCAGGAAATAATCAAACGATTAAAGTTTCGGTGTTGCGAGGTGCTAAATCGGTTGAGTTTGTTTATGTGGCACATCAGATGGTTGATGATGACGATGATGAGCTTTTAGAAGAGGAACCGGATAAGACAAAGCAACTGCCTGCGGGAAACTTTGTAAAAGGGCCTCGTCTTTCAGGATTAAATCCTGCAGCGGAAAATCTTCCTATGGGTTCATTTGTTAATAAGCAAAATGAAAATGGGAATGGAAAAAATTCTGTAAAGATGCCATTACCTACTGCAAATGAAAAATTTAGAGCTCTTGCATCTGAACCAGCAGGAGATGTGGCGCAGGTGTTTAAGAAAAAAGATAAGCAGACTATGCTAGACTTTGGAGGCCGAAATGCCACCTTACAACGTTAGAGTCCCATGAAAAGAGAAAGAATAATTAAATCATGTTTCAGGATTAAATCCTGTTTTGTTATTTCTGTGTGTGGATATGCCGGTTGTTTTGCTAATGCTGATAATCAGGTGCCTACAGCAGGAGCAAATCTTGGAATAGAAAATTCCATTGTCCAAGAAATAACTGCACCTAAAATTGAATCTGCTTCTTCTCCAATCCCTAAAGAGCTTACTCCGTGGGAAAATGGAGATAGGAATGAGTTAATAGAGTTTAATTTTGAAGATGCTGAGCTTTCTACGGTTATATCTTACATGGAAGAGCGCTTTGGGGTGACATTTATTCTTGATTCTATTCTCGTTCCGCTTCCACAGCAGGGCAAAAATATAACGGGAATAAAACTTTCGTTTAAAACTAATAGGCCGTTGCCTAAAAAAGAGGCGTGGTTTTTGTTTCTTACCTTTCTTGATATGGCTGGGTTGGCCGTTATTCCGGGGCCCACGGAGAGGGTGTGGCGTATTGCAAGTACCGACCAAAAGTCTCCCTTGGCGGCGCAAAGGGATCGAGTTCCTACGTTGATTGGTGTTAATCCAGAACTTATTCCGGATGACAGTGCCCTTATTAGGTATGTCTATTTTGCGCGTAATACAAGTCTTGATATGGTTAAGAATTTGATTGATGCAATGAAGAGTCAGATTTCTCCGCAACTTATTATTTTCCCTGATATTCGAGCGGTTGTAATTACGGATAAGGCCGCGAATATCAAAGCTATGTTAGAAATAATTGCAGAACTTGATAAGGCTAGTGAGCCTGAGACGATTTCTATTTTAAAGCTTCAGCATACTGACGCTACAATGGTGGCCGATTTTTATAAAAATTTGGTTAAAGAAGAAGAGGGTGCGCAAGGATTAGCATCTCGGCTTGCGGGGGGGCGTAGACAGACTCTTTCTTATTTCCCGGTTGGTATTCGTGTTATCCCTGAACCACGCACTAATACCCTTATTCTTTTGGGAACTAGTGAAGGTGTTGCTAAGGTTGAAGAGTTTATTATTAATAATCTTGATAAACAGGTTACATTAACCCATAAATTTACCAAGGTTATTCCCTTAAAGCATATTCAGGCAGATGCTGCAGCTGAAGTGATTAAAAAGGTGGTGGCGTTTAAAGCAGGCACGCCTGCTGCGGGTGGTGTTAGAGATGGGGATAAATATTTTAAGCCATTGAGTATTGAGGCGGAAAAAAGTGGTAATCGGCTTATTATAACGGGTGACTACGAGGATTATTTAAAAATTAATGAGATTATAACTCAGATTGATATAGAGCAGCCTCAAGTTGCCTTGCAAGTATTTATTATAAATATGGATTTGTCTGATGTTAAAGAAATTGGAACCCAGATTCGCAATAAAATTCCTGGAATTACAGGATTAATTGGGAATAATTCAAGTTTCCAGACGTCCGGTATGAACTTTGCTGAGCCAGTGTATGAAAATACAACTTCAGGGGCAACGGGAGCGCTACGTTTATTGGGGGATTTAGTAAATCTTGCTAAGAGCGCAGCTGCAGGAGCAACCTATATGACACTAGGAAGCGATTCCTTTGGTGTATGGGGAATGTTACGACTATTGGAAGAGCATACGAATTCAAATATTATTCAGAGTCCATTTATTGTCACTACTAATAATTATCCGGCTTCTATGTCTCATGGTGTAATTCGGCGTGTTATATCTGCAAAAACGTATAGTTCTGCGCCAACCGTGCAGGATAGTTATCAAGATCTGACGGCTGAGTTGAAAATTACTATAACTCCTCGTATTAGTTATGAGGGGTATGTAACCTTGGATATTTTTGTATCGGATGCCCAGTTTACTGAGGCATCGTCTTCAAATGGAAATAT
>CAYRPI010000016.1:9785-19794 GCA_964426225.1 uncultured Candidatus Babeliaceae bacterium
GTTACAAAAGAGCTTCGAACGTCTCTTATTCTTGCGGATAAAGAGACGATTGTTCTGGGGGGTCTTATTCGCAATAGAACGGAGAATGGTGAAATCTTAGGGTCTCCGTTTAGCAGAATACCGATTATTGGATGGCTTTTGGGTAAAAATAAAAAACAGGATAAGAATCAATCCAGTATCTTTGTGTTTATTACTCCTGAAATAATACCAGCTCAAACTATGGATGTTGCGCAGAGATTTACGGCAGAGAAATTCCAAGATGCTTCAAAGACTATGCAACTTTCGAATGAGTGCTATCAGATGAAAGATCCTATACACAAATGGTATTTCAGAGATGGATATGAGCAGAATGGTTCTGTAAAGGACTATGTTGACAAAGAAGCTGCTTATATTTATCCAAGCCAAAAAGAGCAACGCGAACCATTCTCCGTAAAATCGTTGAGTACTTACTTATGATAAAAAAATTATTTTTACCGACTCGGATTGGACGTTCATATCTTTTTTCTCAGCGTATTGTTGCCTTTGATCTTTCTCATGAGAGTGTTCGTGCAACGCTTGTATATGCACATCGTTCTCTTTCGACCATTCTTGCGTGTATCGAAGAGCCGTTTAATCAAACTAAGCCCGATACATTAGTTGAGGCATTGCAGAAAATTCAGGCACAGCTAGGTAAATGGGATAAATGTATTGTGGCTTTGCCCAGTTCAAAAGTAATTTTTAAACGATTACGTCTTCCTTTTATTAACAAAGCAAAAATTAAATTAGTTCTTCCGTTTGAGCTTGAGTCTACGTTGCCTTTCCCTATTGAAGAGGCCGTATTAGATTTACTTATTACGTCTGTGAATAAAGAGACAAATGAATCGGATGTCTTTGTTGCCGCTATACGGCGTTCCGCTTTAAATGCCTATGTACAGCCCTTTATTGAGGCGGGTTTTTTAATTGATCGTGTGACGCTGGGTAGTGTGGAGCTTTATGGATTCCTTAATTTATTAAAAGAGCCTAAGTTAAAAGAGGGCGCCGTGGTGGCGTTGGACATTGATACAACCGCTACCGATATACTTTTTATGGTTGATGGGGTTTTGAGATCGGTTAGAACTCTTATGCGTGGTATCTCTTTATCATTTTCTCGCCTTGATATAGAGTCTCTTTCTGGTGAGCAGAGACAGTCTCTTGTTTCTCTTGTCTCAGATATTCGTTTTACTATACAGGGTGCAATGCGTAATGAAAATGTGACGCAGTTCCCAACTCATCTTTTTTTATCGGGTTCGGCAAGCCAGATGGCTGGGTTGGCACAATTTTTGAGTGAAAATCTTGGCATAGCCTGTTCTGTGGTCCATCCTCATGCTGTTGTACGTCATGATGGAATTGATACAAGTTTACAGGGCATGATACCTAGTCAGTGTATAAAGAGTTTAGCGGCTGCATTACCGTGGACGCTGGTAGAAGATTTTAATATAGGTCAATATTTGCGCGAAGATCGTGACAATCGCTTTTTTAAGATGCAAATAATTACCATTCTATTTGTGGTCGGAATATTTTTTTCAACGGTTTTTTTGATTTGTTTTCTCAATATTAGAAAACTTAATAATGAGCTTGAGTTATCTAAGCAAGAGGTTGTTAAAAAGCTTTCTAAGGAATTTGATATAGTGTTGCGTGCAAGTAAAAAAGGACCTGCCGTTGCAACTTTAGTTTCGGATGCACGGCAAAAGCTTATGACTAATGAGAGCTTATGGTCTGCGTTAACGGATGATCGTTCTTCCTTCTTGCGTTATTTACAAGAGTTAAGCACTCATATCAATCGTAAAGAGATAGGGTTGGATCTCAAACGTCTTAGTATCAAGCGTGATGACCAGACGGGAGAGGATAAACTAACTTTGGATGGCAGCGTGCGAACGTATGATGATTTGAGAAAGTTTGAAGATGCGCTAAATGATACTAAGTTGTTTAAGCATGTGGGACGCCTTGAAGAGGTTAAATTTACCTTGTCGTTGATAATCAATAAAGAAGGTGGAGCGCGCTAATGACCTTTTTAATGAGATTAAAACATTTTATCGATGAGCTTGAGCCAAAACGTTTATATCAGTATCTTGCGGGTTTAATAGGGGTTATAGTACTTTTATTAGCTGGGATTATTTTTTTTGAGCAGCGCTATATTAGTAGTCTTAAAGAAGAGATTAAAAAGGTTAATAAAGCCCGGGGTGAAGCTCGCGAACTTTTGAATAGAAATACGATTGTTAATCTGCACAAAACCGAAGTAGATGAGATTCTTGCTCAGGATAGGATGTTTCGAATTAAGGAATTTTTTTCTAAAGTGGTTGCCGAAGCGGGATTAACTGCGAATAGCTCTAAAGAAGCAGAGCTTTCAGGTGCTCAAGATTTGAATAATGGATATAGCGAAACTAGGTTGGATGCCAGTTTTACTGGTATTTCAACACAGCAGTTATGTGATCTTCTTTTACGGTTAGGTAAAAACCGTAGAATATATATTAAAGAGCTTGTAGTTACTAAATCGCAACAGAAGGCTACTATTGATGTTTCCTTGATTGTTGCAACCCTTCAGCAAAAAATAAGCACATAGAGTTTTGGAGCATAGGACAATGACAAATCGTCGCACATTTATTTCACTCGTCTTAATTTTGTGCACTAGCGCTTTTTGTGGTGCTGCCGAAATAAAGCCTGCAACCACTAAAGCTCGAGCTAAAGATAGGGGTGTTGCTCCTGTGCCCGTGATACCAGCTCCAGATTGGGATGTAACTCCAGCTACAACTCAAGCGCCAGCAATTCCAATAAGTTCGACGCCAGTTGGGGCTGTAACTCCGGTAAGTTCAGTTACTCAGGTCTCAGGATTAAATCCTGCTCCAACAACTCCAGCTGCAATGCAGGTAACAATACCTTCTGTTACAACACCTCCAACTCCAACAGTTACAACTTCAGTAGGGCCAGTTTCAGGATTAAATCCTGTTCAGGCTCCAGTAAAAACTCCTACTCCAGCTCCAACAGTTACAACAACTCCTACTCCAACAACTTCGGTTGTGGTTCAAAAGGAGATTGTGCCAGATCCTGCAGTCTCAAAGTCAGATACAACGCCTGTAAAACAGTCGGAACCAGTTATTGATGTTGTTCCTGTTAAACAGCCAGTGGTAGCAATTCCTGAGCCTGTTGCAGTAAAAAAAGAGACAACTCCAGCGCCTACTCCATCTGGGCCTTCAACACCGTATATGCCGACTCCAACATCGGGTCCAGCGCCAGCGGGTTATGCGCCTAGTCAAACACCGCCTTCAACAATTCCAGCGCCTACTCCATCTGGGCCAACAGGTCCTTTGCCTCTTGGTGCGTCGGCTCCAACCACGGGTTCAATGTCCGTAGGTCCTGGGGCTAGTCAAACACCGTCTTCAACAAGTTCGGCGACGACTCCAACTGGGCCTCTACCTCTTGGTGCTGCGACTCCAACCGTAGGTCCAGCGGGTCCTGGGGCTAGTCAAACACCGTCTCAAATGGGACCAACTTCTGTTCCAGCATTGGCACCTACCAAACCATCTGGAGCGTCTAAGGCTGAGGATAAAAGCGCACCTATTATGGTGCCTAAAATGCCTTCTATAGAAAAAGAAGAGAAAGCAAAGATCTTATCATTACCTGTAGATGTTTTGAGTGCAGGCGTTATCCCTACATCAACCTTGCTTGAAGGTGAGGATGACATAGAGGATGTAGAACAAGAAGCTGAAATGGTGCGAATTCAGGCTCGAGGGAAAGATCCTTATATTGTTATAAAAAAGAATGAAAAGCTTTCAACTTTTATAGAAAAAGTTGCGACCAAAAGAGCCTTTAATGTGGTGTTGCCACAGGGTGTAGAAATAATAAAAGAGTCTGTTAATTTCCCCAAAAATAAACGTATGTTGCTTTCTGAAGCAGAACGGTATTTGAATATGTTTTTGGGGTTGGCTGGGTATTCACTGCGGCCTGCGGGACCATATTATATAGTGACAAAGCTTAATGAGGTTAATGTTGCTCGCGGGCCTCTTAATCTTTATGTGGATGTTGATCCTAAAGAGTTGCCTGAAGCCGAAGACATTCGGGCTATTTATTTTCTTTCGAACTTTAAAATTCCTGAAAATACGCAGGGCAATGAACCTATCAATGTGATCATTCGTGAATTAATGGGCACTCAAACCGGTTATTTATTTGATCAGAAATCAAATGCTATCATTCTGGTGGGGGCTTCACAAAAGATCGCCTACACAATGAATACCGTTCTTAGTCTTGATAAAATTGGTTCTGCGGAGAAGCTTGCGGTTATTCCACTTTTTAATGCAACCTCTAAAGTGGTTGCAGATCTTTTGAATGCACAGATACTTGCAACAACTCAAGGAACGCCGCGTGCTTCGCGTCCTAATATTAAGACAAGCGAAGATCTTTATTTTGCACCTAATACGCGCGTGATTGCAGATTTGAGAACTAATTCGATCATTGTGGTGGGGCAAGAGACGGCTATATCAAGAATTAGGGATCTTGTGCGTGATTATCTTGATCAGCCTCAAGACTCAGGGCGTTCTGTGCTTCATGTTTACGATCTTCAATACTTAAATTCTCGAGAATTTGCGCCTATCCTACAGAAAATTGTAGATAGTAGTGGGGGCTCTGGGCAGTCTAAAAAAGAACAAGGGGGAACTGACCGTGCTTTTGATGATGTAATAGTTGCTGCTGAAGAAGAAGTTGCGGCTGAAACCAAAAGTTCTGGGGGAACTGGTGGGGCGCAAGGGCGTTTGACCATTGGGGGGAATCGTTTGATTATTGCGGCCAATAACGAGGATTGGAGGCAGATTAAGTCTCTTATAGAGCAATTAGATAAACCTCAGTTGCAAGTTATTTTTGAAGTATTGGTGATCGATCTTTCCTACTCGGCGTTGAAAGCATTGAGAGCCCAAACTCGTAATCCTGTGGCTATGGGATTAGGGCAAGGTGTTCAATTTCAATCAGCTCAGATTGAGGGCGTATTTACGCCACCTGCTCCTGGAGCAGTAACTCCACCGCTTGCACTTTTAGATTCCGACTTATTGCAGATGACTGGTGCGCCAGCAAGTAGTATGGCAAAAAGGGCATCCTCGGGCTTGGAGGCAGGTTCTATGATTATTTCTTTACGTGATCCTGCACGGGATAATATATGGAGTGTAATAAAGCTGCTTGATAAATGGTCTGAGCAGAAGATTGTATCCCAGCTTTTTATCGTTGCGAAAAATAACACAGAAGCAACATCAAGTAGTACTGAGTCCCGTCGTGATATTGGGGAGGCATCGTCTGGGGCTAGTGGGGTTACAACGCTTCCTGTAAAGAATTTTGACGCTATAGTAAAAGTTGTAATAACACCTCGCATTAGTTCTGTTGACAGGCTTACTCTGCAGACTCGTGTTACTTTAGAAGACTTTGTGTCAACTACCGATTTTACACGTAGTAAACGTGCAGTTGAAACAAGCGCTACCTTAAGTTCAGGTCAAATTTTAGTGGTTGGCGGGCTTGAACGAGTTGCAGATTCTCAAGATGATACAGGAACTCCTTTCTTATCATGGATACCTATTATTGGAAATCTTTTTAAGGGTTCTGGGTATCAAAAAGACCGGGGTAATTTAGCTATATTTATTCACCCTACCGTTGTGGATCCTAAGTTGCGGTCTGGGATTAATAAGTACACTGCGGACAAGATTACAGCAGGTCGAGAAGCTATAGAGTCTGCCGAACTCTTTAGTGGTTTAAAAGATCCGATTACGCGCATTTTTTATGGTACAAAGCAAGATAATACACCTATTGCTTTATTTGATAATTATTATCAACGTGGGCAGGAACATGCTAAGAGAGAGTCTCGTGAAGGTGCATCTTATTCAGATACGCAAGGTGGTATGAATGATTTAAAGAGTCTCTTTGCAAATGAGCAAAATCCTTTTACATCCCGCGTATAAGGTGATCTTCTATGGTCAGTAGACGATTGTATTTTGCTAATCGTTCGCTACGGCACAGTCCACCGGTTTTAATTTGGCCTGCGCTTGTTCCTACAACTAAATCTGCAATAAATGAATCTTCTGTTTCTCCAGAGCGATGTGATATTACTGTAGAAAGTTGATGGTCTTTAGCAAGTTGTATTGCCTGTAAGCTTTCAGTTACCGTGCCTATTTGGTCAGGTTTTATAAGAACAGCAGTTGCGGCTTTTTGTTCAATCCCATAGGCAATTCGTTCTGTGTTGGTAACAAAAAGATCGTCCCCAACTATCTGAATTTGATCACCGAGTTTTTCTGTTAAGAGTTTCCAACCAGCCCAGTCGTCTTCGGCTAATCCATCTTCGATTGAGCAGATAGGGTAGCTGTTTATTAGTTCTTCGTAATACGAGACTACTTCTTGGGAGCTTTGCATCTGGTGTCCAAAATTATATCGGTTTAGCGTGGAATCTAGTAAGCGTGAGGCGGCAACATCTAATGCACAAAGAGCTTTAAATCCGTAGAGGGAATGGACATTCTCAAGCGTTTCGCTTAGAAGATCTAGCGCTTCTTTGTCGCTAGAAAAGTGAGAGGCATATCCCCCTTCATCACCAAAAACTAATTCTTTGCCATGTAGTTTTAAAGTTTTTCCTAATTCATGGAAAATGACGGCTCCAATTTCCATCGAATGTTTAAAGTTTTCAGTCTCGACCGGGACTACTAAAAACTCTTGAATAAATAGTTCGTTTTGAGCGTGTAGACCACCATTTATCATATTAAAGAGGGGAAAGGGTAGCGAAATGGATTCTGCTCCACATATGTGACCTATAAATTCGAATAATTCTACATTTTCTGCATGAGCATGGGCACGATAGACCGCCATGCTTACGGCTAAAAGGACATTGGCGCCAAGGTGAGATTTATCCGGAGTTCCGTCAAGGCTTAAGAGCTGAAGATCCATGTTGATGGCATGAGGAGGTTTGCCAATAAATTCGGGAGCAATAATTTTTTCAATAGATTCTACGGCTTTTAAAGCGCCGCGTCCCCAGAGACGAGCTCCACCATCATGGGTGGTACAAGCTTCATAACTGCCACGGGAAAGCCCTGTTGGTACCGAAGCTATAGCGGAATATCCATCGTCTAAAATGATTTCGCATTGGATGGTTGGCCATCCCCGTGAATTATAAATTTCTTGTGCTATCAGCGCTTTGATATTCATTGTTAGGTCTTTCTTTTAACTACGTGGCGAAGTCGGATTACTCCATATCAGCGTACCTGACCTTTTAGACTATTCGCAAGCTTCATTTTAATTTTATAATGTTTTTATGGGGCTCCAGATAAAAAGGGGCGGATCTCCGGCTATGTTTTTTGGATGCGGGTTTGGAATCTACTATTTTGGACAAATAAGGCTTAGTTCTGGCCTTTATATTGAGTGAAGTGGCGATTGATTGACAGTTTGTTTGAGATGTGTAAACTATTTTAGCATGTATATAGTACGGTTTAAATTAATGCTTTCAAATAGAGTTATTTGTGCGTCTTTAAAGCCCCAATGGTTTAAGAATGTGGAGGAACATCATGAAACAGATAAAGTTATTAGTAGTGTTTTTGAGTTGCTCTTGTGCGTCTCAATTGTCGATTGCAATGTTTAAAAAGCAGCCTCTATCAACAAAATTTCCGCGGCAAACATTCTTGTCAACTGATTTAAATGAGTTTCGGTTTGAAAAACCTTTTTTTTCTAAAATATTCCCTAGCGAAAATTTTGAAATTAAAGAGACTGAATTTAGCATAGATGCATCGTCTAAACCCAAAAGTTTTTCAACTCCTACTCCAACGGAAAAAAATCTAAATTTTGTAGAAAAGTCGGATGGGCAACAGATTTTTATAGAAAAAATGGTTAAAGAGAATCGAGATTTGCAGGAGCAATTAAACCTGCGGAAGCTAGAATTAAAGCGGATGAGTGAAGAGCTAGGGCAGCAAACAACGGACTCTCAATTTCAATTACAGTACTATAAATCTCAATTGCAGCAGCAAATAAGACAGTTCAAGAATAAAGATTTGTTTGCGTCGATAACGTTAAATAGTGAGTGTAAAAAGCTTTGGGATATGATCAATAAGTTAGAGATTGAGAAGTCGAATCTGGAAAATCTTGCGAAGATCCAGGGTAAGGTTGTTAACGAGAGAAACCTTAATGTTGCAAATTTAAATCAACAGTTGCAGCAACAACAAATTCAATTGCTACAGCAAGTAAGACAGCTTCAGAATAAAAATTTGCTTGCGTCGACAACGCTAAATAATGAGCGTAAAAAGTTTTGGGATATGATTAATAAGTTAGAGATCGATAAGTCGAATCTGGAAAATCTAGCGAAGATTCAGGGCAAGATTGTTCGCGAGAGAGATCTTAATGTTTCTAATTTAAATCGGCAATTGCAGCACGAATTGCAAGAACAATTATTGCAACTGCAGCATCAGATACAGGGACGATCTATTCAACAGCGTAATCGTGTAATTGCCACGGTTTCTACGGCATTAGCGCTACCTGTAATAGTATACTTAGGTCGTTGCTGGTATGATAAAACTAATCCATTAACAAGGTTGGGCGCGTTAAAAAATCGGTGGTTTACAAAGACTGCACCTGAATTTAAAGTGCTGCCCCTTCCAGGTTTAAATCCTGTGATGCGTGCGCCAGTAGTACCTACAGTGAGTCGTTCTGCTTCTAAAACTTTTATGGAATGGCTTGAGTGCGATTAAGTTGTAAGAAAATTTAAATAGGGAGCTCTCTATGAAAAAATATTTAGGAATGATTCTATCGGCGATAGTTTACGTGGGGCTATTTTGTGAGCCTTGTGTTGCGTTGGGCTGTGAGTCGCGTCCGTTTTCTGTGGAGAGCCCTGTAAATATCCCCGGAACTTCGAATGTAACTCTTTTTGGTGGAATAGAGGGGTACAATTATTTCGATTGCGTCCAGTGGTTTTCTACTCTTAGTAGACCAACTCAAAGTGTTATAAAAGCCTTGGCGCTAGGTGTTGTGGGTTATGCCGCGGGCATAGGTTTGGTCTCGTGGTTTTCGTCTAGGGGTTATAGATATCCTTTTATGACGATGCGTTCATCTGGCCCTCAGAATGATAGATGGGAAGTTTTACCACCGGCAAGCATTAATTCTATTGTGGGTAGGCCTGGTAGGCGTCGTTTTCCTCTGGCTCGTAGAGGTGTGGGGTCTCAACAAGTTCCGCCGACTCAAAATCCTTCTGGATTGGGTGTTGTTCGGCCTATAAAAAAAGTAATTAAAAAAGTGGTTACTCAGCGGCCACCTTTCACTGTTAAAAAGCTCCCTGTTGTTAATAATCAGACATGTCCTGCAGGATTTTATAATTTTGGAGCAACTTGTTACCTTAATGCAATGGTTTCGGCGCTTATATACCAAACTCCTCTTATAAATGATCTTACTCAACATCAACAGAATTTAGACCCAATTGGAAGAGAATTTTTAAGGTTGGCTACGCATTTAAATACAGGACCTTTATTACCTCAAGTTGTTGTTCCTAATGCATTGAAAAAAGAGGTTATATCTCGTATTTTTAATGGCTCTCTAGGTCAGCAGGATGCGCAGGATTTACTTAGAATGGGTATGCTTGCGTCGTTTCGAAATGCGGGAGTAACTGCGCACACTTTTACTCTCTGTGAGCGAGTTTTTTGTCCTGTATGTGGGCAATCGTATAATAATGTTTTCCCGATGCAGGATTGTGTAACGCCTTCATTGATAGATGGGGCTGGCACGGCATTAAAAAATTTAACTACTTCTGCCTTTGCGCCCTTTAGTGGGGCTGATGGGAGGCGGTGTGGGCAATGTGGGCAAGGGCATACATTGCTGACTATTACTCCGTTTTTGCAGACCTTGCCAGAAGTACTTATTGTGCAACTTTCTCGGTTTAAACATAGTGTTACAAATCATTTTCATCCTGTTTTACTTCCTAATGGTGTACAACAAAGAGTTACTATCAAAAGTAAACTTCTGCATAAATTTGCTTGTCCTGATAATTATGATCTTACTC
>CAYRPI010000017.1:0-2359 GCA_964426225.1 uncultured Candidatus Babeliaceae bacterium
TCAACAGAACAACAACCCGTGAAGCAGGATTTAATCCAAAAAAAAGAATCAGACCTTAATGAGCATGAGATAATAATTTCGGAGAAGCCTGATAATAAGCAGGAAAAAGAGTTTAATTTAGCAACTATTTCTCCTGTTCAACCATCTGGGATGAATCAATCTTTGAATTATCAAAATATGCTGACGCAAGAGCAGTATTGGAGACTGGTTTTAAAAAACAGAGGGTATAAATTTGGTGGAACTAAAAAAAAGACTAAAAAAAAGATGGGAATTTTTGGAAGCTCAAAACGATATAATCGGTCTAATTCCTCTACTTGTTCTAATCTTCCATTTAATACGTCAAACCAGATGGATTGGGAAAAGCAATTAAATGGTCTTGATAACAGTGGGCTATTAAACATGTTTCAGTTAATGAATAATTCTATTCAAGAAACATTAGAAGATAATACCTCTAATCTAAAGAATGGCATTGATACGGTGCAAAAAAAACAACAATCAACATTCCGTGATTGGGTCCATGAAGGGACAGGGGTGGTTCGTTCAGTTGTAACAATAGTAGCTTTAGGTGCGACTATCTGGCTTATGAAAAAGTTTGGGGTGATGTAGGGGCATATTGATTGTTGGTATAAGGTTTGTTGATTATAGGAGAGCATCTGTTACAGGAGCTCTCTTTTTTGTATACTAGGGGGACTAGTTGTGTATGGTTTAACTCCTTATATGAGGAATTTTTCGTGAAACGGATACTTAGTATTTCATATTTAGCTGCAACGGCAGCCATTTTTTGTGGTGCATCTGTTCTAGCTCTCAATTCTTCGGGATCGATTGTTCCAGCGCCTATGGTTCCTGTACAAATTGCACCCTCAATGCCTGCTGCAGCTCCTGTTGCTGCAGAAATAGCTCCTGCGGTTGCAACAGAAGAAGTTGTAGAGTCTGTTGTCGCACCTGAAGTGGCACCAGAGCCTGCTGTTGTTGCGCCAACTCCAAAGCCAGCGATTGCACAAAAGACGGCAGCACAAAAAGATTTTGTTCCCGCAACACGCATTGCATTTATTGATTTTGAAGAAGTATTGATGACTTGTGATGAAGCTAAAGATCAGATTGTTTCTGTTCAGCAAGAATTACGTGGCAAAGCTGAAGATCTCGGCAAACGCTTTGAAGATCTTGAAAAAAGACGCGCTGCAGGGCAAATAAGTCCACAAGATTATGCAAAAGAGCGTGGTTACATAGAAGTAGATCAGCGCGATCTTGAAGGTCTTGCACAACAACGTCAATATGATGTTCAAAAAATGATAGCACCTAATGTGGTTGCTGCTATTAATAAGGTTTCGGATGCTCTTCCTATAGATGCTGTTGCACCTAAATTCTTCTATTCAAAAGAATCTGCTGTTATTACAGATCGGGTACGTGAAGAGATGAATAAAGAATACACTCGTCGTAAGAAAGAAGCTAAATTTAAGAAGTCTGCTGCAGATAAGCCTGTTGCAAAACCTGCGACTAAACCTGCGACTAAGCCTGCCGTAAAAGCAGCAGCTAAACCTGCGGCTAAAGCCAGCTAAGATTAGTAATTAACTTTTTTGGTATTTTGGTTCCAAAGCGTAAAGGCTTCTAAAGCGCGAGTATGCGTTATTCGCTCGGTAGTAATGGCGCGGTGGTCAATTGGTTTTAATATTTCTTCATAAATGAAGGAATCATCAAAACCATTGTCTGCCGCGTTTTCTTTGGTGGCGGCAAAATAGAGGATTGAAATTCTAGCCCAATAGAGTGCTCCTAAACACATGGGACAAGGTTCGCAGGAAGAATAAATAGTACAATTGGTAAGTTGGAATGAGGATAATTTTTTACAAGCAGCACGGATAGCTTCAATTTCTGCATGGGCAGTTGGATCATTTAAAATGGTTACCCTATTAACACCCTCAGCGATTATGGTGTTATCTTTTACTATTACAGCACCAAAGGGGCCGCCGTTAAGTGTGCGGACGTTTTTTAATGAAAGTTTTATTGCTCGATCCATAAATTTTTTATCATAAGCCATAGTGAATCCTTGTTTGAAAAACACGATTAAATCCTGTGAAATGCTTAAACAGGATTTAAATTTATTATAACAAAGAAACCAAGTCTATTCTTAAGGTCCCCAAAATCTGTCTTCGTCGGAACTACTCTGCCTCTCAATTTGACCAATAGGAGTGTTTTGTGGCAGTTTAGAGGCGGTATAAGAGAAATAAAATTTAATAATGTTGATTAAGATCCTTAATTTTTAAGCTAGGAGATTAGACTATGGCATTGAGAGCAATTGTGGGATTGGGTAATCCAGGAGTGGCTTATTTAAATACGCGGCATAACATTGGTTTTAAGGTGGCAG
>CAYRPI010000017.1:2369-19366 GCA_964426225.1 uncultured Candidatus Babeliaceae bacterium
GCAGATGCAGTGGTTGAAAAATATGGGGGGGTATGGCGTCTTCGCAATGCACTAGAATTTGCGGAGGTAGAGATGCCAGCGGGTAAATTTGTTGTCTTAAAACCGTTAACGTTTATGAATGCATCCGGAACGGTGTTTTCGTTTTTGACTAAGCAGGGTATAAAGCCGGAAGATATTATTGTAATTAATGATGAGCTTGAGCTTCCGTTTGGTAAAATTGCCTATAGAATGGGCGGGAGTGCCCGGGGACACAATGGAGTTCGTTCTATCATTGCGAGTATTGGAGAGAATTTTCATCGACTGCGCTGTGGAGTTGGTCGTCCAAAAGACAGTACTCCGGTCGGGGATTATGTCCTTAAAAATTTTTCTGAAAGTGCTGACGAAGTAAATGCGCTTATTGAAAAAGCTGTTGTCGAAATTGAACGGTGGTCGGCTCTAAAAACGGATTGACGCAAAGTTTAAAGATGCTTATTCTAATTATAGTGAGGAGCGTGCGGGAATAGCTCAGTGGTAGAGCATCGGCTTCCCAAGCCGAGGGTCGCGGGTTCGAATCCCGTTTCCCGCTCCATACTTCGCTCCTTTGCCAGCTTCCTCTTTCATTTTCTCGAGGGTATTAACCATGAAAAAAATTGTACTATGTCTCGTTGTATTTTGTTCTATCCCATGCCATGCTACTGATCCTAAACCAATTACTGCAGAACAAAAACAGAAAATATGGAAAGATTCGGGTATGGAGGAGTTTGCGGATAAACATCCCTTTTTATGCTTTTCCAGTCTTGTAGGTCTTTACTTTGCCTTGAAAATTCAAAACTTGTTAAGACCGTGTAGCATGTGTCGTGAAAAGTCAAACAAGGTGTCGAAGGAACCAGTCAAGAGTCCAAGAGACTTATTTACAGGGAAAAAAAGCTAAATCTAAAAAGCTTTCTCCGTATATTCTGCACTAAAAAATAAGTGCAGGATTAAATCCTGAGATAAAAAAAGATTAAGAAAACTATATAATTATCTTATTGCATTTTCACTCCTCAAAATGGTACGGTAAAAGCGACGAACAGGAATCCTGAAGACAGTCGGTTTACGTTAAAAAAGGGAGTGCACTTATGAGATATCGCTGGGAAATCACAGCAGTCCTAATAATGACTCTCGTGCTTATTTTTCTCTACATTCAACATCGCAACTACCTTATTCACCTCTCCTATCGCAAGCAAAAAGGCGAAAATGAATTAGTAAAATTAATTCGAGAAAAAGAAAAGGTTGCTAACGACTTTCTAGAAGCACAACGACATGAGTCCATAAAAGAACGTGCTCAAAAAGAGCTAGGAATGAAAATTACTGCTGTTAAACAGATGCGCGCTTTAACCATGCCACAAACAAAACCTCAATCCCCAGGAGCGATAAGGCTGTGACGCTTATAAGTCCCTTCAGAACCGCTTTTCTTTCGCTCTCCTTTATAGCCCTTTTTCTAGTTGCGCTTAGCCATCTTTTTATTTTACAAATTTTTGAGCACCCCTTTTTCGCGGGCGTAGGACAACGTCAATACGAAGTTACGGTAACTCAAAAATCTCCACGGGCTCCTATTTTTGATCGCCATGGCACCTTACTTGCCATGAATAAAGAGGTTCTTTCGGTCTTTATAACCCCTCGTAGCATGAAAGAAAAAGAAACGGTAACGGCCTTCCTCAAAAAACATTTTAATAAAGCTTATGAACGTCTTATTAAAAAACCTGATGCTTGTTTTATGTATGTTAAGAGACATTTGACACCATCCGATATTGACGTGATAACAGGATCTAAGCTTGAAGACCTAAGGCTTTTACGAGAGTCTAGCCGGTTTTATCCTCTTCACTCTGTGGGGCATACGGTTGGGATCACTGATATTGATAATCAAGGACTCGCCGGCATAGAGCTTATGTTTGATGCAAGACTTTCTGGTCGCCCTTCCGTCTATCGCCTTGAAAAAGACGCTCGAAGTCATTTCTATTATTTTGAAAAAAAGACAACAGAAGCAGGAGTTGATGGAGAACCTATTACCTTAACCCTTGACAGTGACCTTCAATTCATAACCTATGATGCATTAAAAAATCATATAGAAGCTATAGGAGCACAAGAAGGAGAAGCTCTTATAATGGATCCATGCTCCGGCGACTTACTTGCTATGGCGTGTTATCCAGACTTTGATTCTAATTTTCCTATAGCAGAAGATCTTTCCCTAACTAAAAATCGAATTATTACAGAAGTACGAGAATTTGGATCGGTCATGAAAGTCTTTACAGCTCTCGCTGCACTGGATGAAAAAGTAGTAACTCCGGATGAAATAATTGATTGTGAAAATCGGACAACAACCCATATAAATGGATTTAAAGTAACTACCTGGAAGGCCTTTGGAAAGTTAACCTATACGGATGTTATAAGGACTTCAAACAACATTGGGACCTCTAAAGTCGCACTTCGCATCAGAGATACCTTACAGTATGATCACCTTAAAAACTGTGGTTTTGGATGTTCTACAGGCTTGGGATTTCCTGGTGAACAACGTGGATATATAACTCCTCCAGAAAAATGGTCAAATGCAACCCCACTCACTCTTTCCTATGGATATGAAATTAGTGCAACCATGCTTCAACTTGCACGTGGATTTGCGATGATTTCTAACGGCGGTTATATCATAACACCACGTCTAGTAATTGATTCAACCCCATCCGCCAGCACCAAAAACTTAATCGTAAAAAAAGCCTATTCGAATCGCGTAATTAATCAAATACGAGATATTATAACCCTTAATCATGAGGGGAATACTGCGTTAAATGGACATTTGCCTGGGTATATTGTCATGGGTAAAACGGGAAGTGCAAACCAGCTTTACAAAGGTAAATATGATTCTACTCGTTCAATTTACACGTTTGCTGGAATTGTAGAAAAGGGTTCTTATAAACGTGTTATAGTAGTCTTTGTTCGTGAACCACGCCCACAAAAGGGTCACACCTACGCCGCCGCTATCGCCGTCCCCCTTTTTAAAGAGATTGCCCAGCAGATGCTCGTCCGTGAGAAAATTCCACCGCTAGAATAAAATTAAACTTCTACTAAAGATTGTTTAAGTTGTTTCAGCTACATCTTGCTTTCAATCTTGCAAATTTAGTATCCTACCATCAAGAATAGGATTAATTCTCAGATTTAATCCTGAAAAAATTTTACTCCCAAAAGATAAGGATCTTTCATGTGCCTAGTACCTGCAGACGTTCCCGTTAACAAACAAGAACAATTCAAAAAAAATTATATAGCTCTCACAAAAGGCACCGACAATCTTTTTCTTTTCACAGGAGATCAGAAGATTGAACTTCTAAACACCATAAGCCCGGAAGATTTTTTTGTTCTTGCCTCATCTCCTTATATCGGTTCATTTGCAACACATCTTGGCCTTATTGCACGGTATGGAAAGCAATTCCCTAAAATCAATTACGTCGCAAAACTAAATGGGAAAACAAACCTTATCCCTGTTGCTCAACGGGATCCTTTAAGCCTGTGTATGTGGGATATTGATCAGGTGGTAGCATTACAAGAAGAATCCAAGCTTCCTATATGCGGCGTTGGCTACACTATCTACTTGGGCAGTGAATATGAAAGTCAGATGTTAAAAGAGGCTGCACAAATTGTGCACCGAGCCCATCAAGAAGGACTGATTGCTATATTGTGGATGTATCCACGAGGCAAAGCCGTTCGAGATGAACTTAATGGTCATCTTATTGCAGGGGCTGCTGGCGTTGCTGCCTGTTTGGGGGCAGATTTTGCTAAAATAAAAGTACCCCATGCGACTGAAAAAGAAACGGTCCTCGAATTATTGCAAGAAGCCGTTCATGCAGCGGGAAATACAAAAGTAATCTGTGCAGGTGGAGAAAAACAAGAGCCAGAACAATTTTTAAAAGATTTGCATAGTTTTCTAACTATCAGTAAAATATCAGGCGGTGCAGTCGGACGTAATATCTATCAACATGATTTCAAAAAAGCTCTTTTGATGGCACAGGCTATAGAAGCACTTATTTATAAAAAAGCGTCGCTTGAAGAAGTGTTGTATATTATAAAATAATTTTCTTAACGAAGTAGAATTACCAAAGTAACAGCAAGAAAGAGAGTGAAACTATTCTTAATTCTGCCGATCTTATAGAGCAATCCTTCGGACAAATTTAAATTAACATTCCTATTTTTTCTGCGATTTTGCAACCTAAAATTTATCTTCACTTGCGTCCATAATTCTGACTGTTATACTTAATGAAAATGGAAAAGACTTTAAGTCTAGGTAATTTATTTTAAAAAGTTTCTAATGCATACAAAAATAATCTCTGCGACAACTGTGGGTGTAGATGCTCATCCCGTCGATGTCGAAGTCGATCTTTCATTTGGTATGATACAATTTCATGTGGTGGGATTGCCTGATACTGCTATTAAAGAGAGTCGCCAGCGCGTTGCTACGGCTTAAAGAACTGCGGGACTCGTCTGCCCGAAAAAAAAAATTACGGTTAATCTTGCTCCAGCAGATCTTAAAAAAGAGGGTACTCTTTTTGATTTACCCATAGCTCTGGGAATTTTGCATGCATCTGAGTATTTAACTCTATCAAAAAACTTTCTTAATGAGACGGTGGTAATTGGGGAATTATCTTTAGATGGAACTATAAAAGGTGTGCGCGGGGTGCTTCCTATTGCACGCGGCATGAAGCTTGCGGGTAAAAAACGTATTATTGTTCCCAAGGCGAATGCTTTAGAGGCCGCGTTTATTGAGGATTTAGAAGTTATTGGAGTTACTCATTTAATTGAGTTAATTGCACATTTACGTGGTGAAACGTTAGTGCTGCCAACTCCGCAGACTAAGCCTGAGACTCATTCAGCGCAGTCGTCATTAGATTTTAGTGATGTATCTGGCCAGCACCAGGCAAAGCGAGCGCTCCAAATTGCAGCAGCAGGCCGGCACAATATCCTATTTATAGGGTCTCCTGGATCTGGTAAAACGATGCTTGCTCAACGGTTGTTTACCATAATGCCACCGTTGTCGCTTGATGAGATATTAGAGGTTAGCGCCATTTATTCAATTAGTGGAAAATTGGGAGGGCAATCTCTGGTTACGGACCGTCCTTTTAGGATACCACATCATACTATTTCCCAAGCGGGACTTGTGGGTGGTGGTTCTTGCCCTCAACCTGGAGAGATAAGTCTTGCCCATAATGGTATTCTATTTTTGGATGAATTTGTTGAATTTAGACGGTCAACGCTTGAAGTTTTAAGACAGCCTCTTGAGAATAAGTCCGTCTGTATTTCTCGTGCACAGCAGAGTATTACTTTTCCTGCGGCGTTTTTGTTAGTGGCCGCACTTAATCCGTGTCCGTGTGGTTATCATGGAGATAAAAAGCGCGCGTGCACCTGTAACCCATTGCAGATAAAACATTACATTGATAGGCTTTCAGGGCCTTTGTTGGATCGGATTGATTTGCAAGTTCCTGTGCAAGCTGTTAATTATGAAACTATCAGCAAAAAAGGGTGTGCAACTTCATCGGCGGATCTTTATAAAGGGGTTGTTGTGGCTCTCGAACGTCAGGCTAGACGATTTGGGAATTGTCGCCAATTTAATGCTTTTATGACTTCTCAGGAGTTGGCTGAATTTTGTATATTGAGTGAGTCTGCGCAAGAGCTTGTGCGGCAGACCTTCGAAAAACTGGGTCTTAGCATGCGTGGTTATCACAAACTTCTCAAAATAGCACGGACCATTGCGGATCTAGAAGCTGTTGATCTTATAGAGCTTCATCACGTGCAAGAGGCGGTTATGTACCGCTCTCTTGAGCAGACATTGGAACGGATGTGATTCTAGGCATGGGGATCGACTTAGTCGATATAGAACGTTTTTCTAAGTTTCATCTCTATTCGCCACATGCACTCTCTCGAGTTTTTTCTTCTGAAGAAATTGCGTATTGTTTAAAAGTACCGCTTAAAAGTGCAGAACGGTTTGCGGTGCGTTTTGCGGCAAAAGAAGCGTTGTTTAAAGCTCTATGTCATTTAAAGAGGTCTCCAGTAACCTCTTTTTTGAATTTATGTAAAATAAGTTCGTTAAAAAATTCTCCTATTCCGCATTTTTCTCTTTCGTGGGAGTCTTTGGAGCTTGCCCCTTGTTTAATTCTCGTAACCATTACTCACAGTGCAAAAACCGCATCTGCTATTGTTTTGCTTCAAAAAATTTGACATTATGCAAAAAGGGCATACAATAAGAATAATAGCAAGTGGATCGCGGGGTAGAGCAGCCTGGTAGCTCGTTGGGCTCATAACCCAAAGGTCGCTGGTTCGAATCCAGCCCCCGCCACCAAATTCTAGACGACTTTTTCAATTAGTCGTCTTTTTTTGTGTTCAATTTTTTCTGTAAGTAATTTTTGGTTTGGGGGGTGGGGTGGTTTTTATTTTACTTTAAGAGTGCAGGCTTTTCTTGGTTCTGATTTTGTTGAAAATTGAATTGTAATTCCAGTAAGCTAAGAATAGAAAGGTGTATTTTGATCTAAAAAAGGGGATTGTTATGAATATAAAATTAATGCGCTGTTTTAATTTAGTTATTTTTTCCTTTGGAGTAGTGCTTTTATTCGCAAGTTTTGGCCTTATGGGATCAAATAATACCGATGAAGAAGGTGTCTTTGCGGCTTTAAAGGAGGAGATCAAAAGAAATAAGTTGGAAGAGGAGAATCGCAAGAAACTTATTAAGGAAATTGCTGAGGCTGAAAAAATAAAAGGTACTCTTGAAGAAGCGCAGGAGTTGGTCAAAAAAAATAAAGTTGATGCAACAGACAAAGAGGGCAAAACAGCTTTACATTTTGCAAGCATTAAAGGCAATTTTGAGGTGATAAAATACCTTATTGATAACGGTGCAGATGTTAATAAACCAGATGTGATGGGTAGGACAGCTCTGTATTTGGCGGCTGAGAAAGGTGACGTTGTAATTGTAAAGTACTTTGTCAATAACGGTGCGAACATTAATAAAACGGATAAGATGGGTAAGACGGCTTTGCACGCAGCAGCCGAGAAAGGTAATCTGGAGGTAGTTCAATATTTGGCTGAAAGAGGTGTGGACGTTAATAAAATGGACAACAAAGGTGCGATTGCGCTTTATTATGCAGCTCAGCGTGGAAATTTTGATATAGTAAAGTATTTTGTTGGACAAAATGCAGAGATTGCAGGGAAAGACAAAGATGGTGACACGGTACTTCATTATGCTGTTTATAGTGATGACGTGAACATTGTAAAGTATTTGGTCGATAAAGAGAATGCATTAATTAATCGGACAAATCTTTATAAATTAACAGTCCTTCATAGTGCGGCTTCATGGGGATCTTTGAAAGTTATAAAATACCTGGTTGAAAATTTCAAGGTCGATATAAATGTAAAAGATAAATATGGCAGAACAGCATTATTTTATGCGGCTGAAAAAGGGTATGTTGACGTTGTAAAGTATCTTGTTGAGAAAGGAGCAGATGTTAACGCGCAGAGTAATGCTAAATTAACCGCACTCGATTGGGCTGTTAGCCAAGGCAAGGAACTTGTTGTTGCGTATTTTCTTGAAAAGAAAGCGGATTTTTCAGTAAAAAACGAGCTAGGTCGGGCGGCTCTTCATATCGCTGTTGAATATGCTTTTGGCAATTTAAATATTGTGAAAAATCTTGTTGAGCACGGTGCAGATGTTAATTCAAAGGACAATGAAGGTTTTACACCATTGCATTTGGCAGTTTGTAATCCTCTTAACCTTGATATTGTAAAATATTTAGTTGGAAAAAAAGCTGAGATTGGTGCAGTCACCAATGATGGAAGAACTGTTCTTATGGTTGCTGCCGCAGAACCTAATACGGCTCAGATGATAGGGTATCTTTTAATTAAAGATAAATCACTTCTAAGCAAAAAAACGCTGGCTGGATTTAACGCTCTTCATTTTGCCGTTCAGTCCTGTGAGCTTGAATCTGCAAAAGAACTTATCAAAAGCGGGCTCAATATAAACGATAAGACTTCCGCAGGAGTAACTGCACTTCACCTGGCTGTTAAAAATTGCGACCTTAAATTTGTAAAATATTTAGTTGAAAACGGCGCAAATGTTAATGCGCGTGATGCAAAAGGTTTAACGCCGTATGATTGGGCTGCAGAAAAAGGACGTATCGGTTCAGAAAAAAAAATCGACCCGAAAACGGGATTCTTTTTAAGAAATCAGAATATTAAACTTTATTTAGTTGAAAGGGGAGGAAAATCAGCAGGATTTAGCACATCTGATCTTTCTGGATTAAAAAACCCTCTAGTTAAAGAGGAAAAGTTTAAATTAGAATTGCCAGAAGAAGGATTGACAGAAGTAGAATTAAAAAAAGTGTAAGTTTAAGTCAAGGTGCAATGCTTTTGTAAAGCAAGGAGGGAAGCTTGGAAACGCATTATTATATTTTAGAATTTTTCACGTGTCAAATAAATATTTAAGATATTTTGAAATTATTAAAGAAAAAGTTTGACAAACTAATAATATGGAGTAAAATAATAAGTGAATATATGAAAATCTTTTCCTATCCTCCATTTGTCCTTGAGACAATGAGAAGGGCGTTACGTGAACAATGTAGCGCCCTTTTTCATTGATGTATTTTTTAGTAGGTGGATGGACTTGTCGATAAAAAAATTAATTAGTCTGTTTCCTGTTTATATTAAAAATAGAAGGATGTCTGTTTTTGGTATAAAAAAGGTTAGGTATGATCTTAGTATTTATTCTGTATGCGTTGCTTGCGTCAACCTTTATTTTTAGTGTGGAGGCGGTAAGTTATTCTGAGCCGCTTTTCCTTATCGGTTTTCGTATGATTATAGCAGGGGGACTGCTTTTGGGGTGGCAGTTTTTTTCTGATAGGCGAGCTTTGATTATACCGAAGAGAGAGTGGGGCATTTTTTTAAAAGTTTCGTTGTTCCATATCTATTTTGCGTTTATTCTTGATTTTTGGTCTTTGCAATATCTTACAGCCTTAAAGGCGAATGTAATCTATGCAACTACACCGTTTGTTACAGCTCTTTTGTCTTTTATTATTTTGAAAGAGCGTTTGCGTGCGGTGCAGTTGGTAGGAATGCTTATTGGAACTCTGAGTATCGTTCCGGTCTGTTTAATTTCTAATGCCAAAACGTGCGAAGTATTTGGGGGGCAGACCTTTGGTTTGTTGCCCGAAATTGCACTTTTAGGTGCTGTCGTTAGCTCGTCTTATGCATGGTTTATCGTTAAAAAATTGATGGACCGTGGGTATGGGCTTCTGGTAATAAACGGTATAGCTATGTTGGTTGGCGGGGTATTGAGTATGGCTACGTGGGTTTTGAAAGGGAGTGTTTTTGGTTTTGTTTCTCCAGTAACCGATTGGCCCTGGTTTTTAATTTGGATTTTTGCTTTGATTATTGCAGCTAATATTCTCTTTTATAACTTGTATGGGTGGTTGTTAAAGTCGTATTCACTTACGTTTATAGCACTAGCTGGTTTTTTATCACCTAGTTTTGGTGTGTTATATGAGTGGCTTTTTATGGGCGGAAACATTACGTGGCATTATCTGGTAAGTGTAAGCTTGGTGGCTCTGGGGCTCTATATTTTTTATAGTGGCGAGTTGAAATCTCATCAGAAAGTGGTTCAATAGCTGTTTTTTTATTATGAAAAGAGCCGAGTAAAATGACTCGGCTCTAAGTGATTAGATGGTTAAATAGAATTACTGCTTTGTTAGAAATCCCGTATCCTCCAATAATTGGGGGAATTTTTCATGAGATATGGTTGTGGAGTAGACATCATTTAAGAGAGTGACCCCATTTAATTTTTGTGGGGAGTAATTTTTTTTACAAAAACCTTTAAGAAGTAGAGTGTCAGCCAAGATTTTATTAGAAGGGGCAATGACCGTCATAACGATTACTTTGGAAGAATCAAACCCAGTTACAAGTAATATACGGGTTTTTGGATTCTTGTTTAAAGCGTTTTCTGCATGGAATACAAAATTCAATTCCCACAAGCTTGAGTCTTGGGGTAAGTCAAGGGCTGTTAGAACGTCTACGCCAGATGTTAAAATTTTGTAAGAAAGGTAATCTGTGTTTATTTTATCTTCCCCAAACTTCTTTTGGAGGATTTTTTTACATAATTCTTGGGCCACAGCAGTGAAAACATTGTCGTCTTCGTAGGCTAGTGTCATTGTAAGGTTTTGGTTGTTACTGAGCATTTCATGCGCTATAAGAAAATCTACGAGCATTTTTCCGCTACCAAAGCTTCCAAGGATTAAGTTCTGATTTTTATCGTTCGCTTTTTCTTTTGCCGTTTTAGTTAACATGGAAATAACCGCATCGCCAAAATACTTTCTTACGGTGGGGTTTTTCCCTCTTGAAAGCGGACATTGGTACCATTCCCCATTGATGAGATTATCGGTACACTCGGTGATTTTATTTTTAAGGGCGCTAAAGTCTTGCCCATAAATATTCCCTAGAACACTTTTGTATATTTTTTCAACGTCATTTTTTAAATTAATAAGATTTTTGGTACCCTCCATAGAACTATTCTCTTCACGGTATTGTTTTTTGAGTTTTTTAATCTCTTTCTTCGCTTCGATTTGAGCTTTGTTTATGGCAAGAGCATATTCATGATGAGAAATTTTTTTGACCGGCGCCCCCATTCCCTCCATTCCCTCCATACCCTCCATACCATTTAGTACGGTTGGGATTAGCACAGTCAGTGTGCTCAGGATGGCAGAAAGGGCAAATCTCTTAATAATAGGACTTAATTCAAAAATATTTTTCATGACAGGACCTGATTTGATTTTTTTATATTATTTATTATCATATGTTTAATTTTACATCTAAATAGATGTTTGTCAATTATTTTTTACCAGATTTAAACTTGGCATTGTTGTAAACATTTGCTGATGAGTTTTTATGACGCCCGTTTGTATGCCTGCGCCGCGTCTTTAGTTTTTTTTCGAATTCAGCGAGGCGTGCAATATAAACTTACTCATGTAAGTTCCAGTTTTAGGTTTTTCTTGTCAATTAAATTGCTCTAAAACTGGAACTTTTTATTTTGCTTTATATGAAGAACTTATCACTTTGCTGCAACAGGGGGATGTATTTTGCCGTGCTAGATTAAATCTTGAATTAAATTTAGTTCCTATTGAACATGCCATTTTTCTTTAAGTTTTCCTATGGTACCATCTGCAACCATAGTGTCTACAGTAACCTTTATAGTATCGCTTAATTTTGCATAGAGAGGGGATAAGGCTAGTGCTATACTCTCGTTTGCATCTTCGATAATAAAGAATTTAAAGGTCTCTTGTCCAAATTTGTCAAAGATAGGTCTAATGGTGTTCAGTGACGTTACAAATGCGTCTCCTTGCTCCGCGCGCAGTGCTGAAATAGCATCGGATAAGTTTGGGAGACGGACAAGTTTGTGAAGATCAAGTTTTGACATAAAGACATCTGCGTTGTATCCCTGATTTACAATTACACGAGCTTCTTTTAGTTCACTTAAAGCAGAGATGGCAGGGGTTTTAGATGCAAGGGTTATAACTACTAGGGGGTCTTTTGCAAGGTAAGGGGTAGTGAAGGGAACGAGTGTGAGCCTGTGTGGAGTGGGGGTCATGCCTGCAGCAGCTAGATGTATAGAGCCATTTTGTAGTTGTGGGGTTAGAAGTTCAAAGGGCATATCGCGCACTTCATATTTTCTGTTTAGGCGGGAGCAGACCTCTTTTGCTACATCAATATCAAAGCCTACGATCTGACCATTTTCTTTAAAGGTAAAGGGTGGAAAATCTGCGCTCGTGCCGATTAAGATAATCTCAGGCATTTCAGGAAGTCTCTGGCGGTAAACTTTTCTGAACCAAAAAGCCGCGGAAGAGATGATAATAATCGAAAGAATGAGCCAAAATCCTCTGTTCATAACAATCCTTTTTTTAAAAAACAACCTTATGGGTAGCGAAAGCAGTATAGCAAGTTTTATTTTTCTGGTATTTTTGAATTGATTATTTTTTTACTTAGGGGGGCGTTATTATGAAATTGATGGGAAATCGAGTAGCTATTTTTCTACTTGCAGGTGTGATTTTTTTTAATAATTATGTGAGTCCAGAAACTCCTTATTATTCTTTAACAGGCAAGGGTGTTCAAGGTGGATTGGTTCAGTTGCGTGAGGTTAAAGAGATGGATAATCATCTCCAAAGCTCCCATACTATTTTATCGATTTCCACTTTATATGGAGATTTTTTGGTAGATGAGCCTGTGCTTTTGGAATTATTCCAGGCGCCGGAACTAAAACGCCTGCAATACATGCGGCAGCATAGTCTTGAGTATTTTATTCGTAAACAGGTTTCCTACAATCGCTTTGAACATTCAGTAGGAGTGTTTTGTCTGGTAAGACGTTTTGGGGGAACTCTGGATGAACAGATAGCAGCGCTTTTACATGATGTTTCTCATACGGTTTTTTCTCACGCGGGGGCTTATTATTTTTATACGGATAGCAGGAGAGCTGACGCGTATCAGGATAGTGTGCATGAAGTTTTTTTAAGAGAAAGTACCCTTCCGGCTATTTTAAATCGTTATGGTTTTTCAATTAAATCCATTCTTTTAGATCAAAAAACATTTACCCACCTTGAGCAGAGTTTGCCTGATATTTGTGCGGATCGGTTTGAATATAATGTGACAGGCGGTGTATATGAGGGCCTTATAACAAAAGAGGACGCAGCTTTTATTGTAGCACACGTGGAATATGCAGATGGAAAGTGGTTTTTTAATAATTTAAGGGCAGCACAGCTCTTTGCGCCTCTGTCTCTTTTTATGACCGAAAATTTATGGGGTTCATGCAAAGATAATATAACAGGAATCTGGTTGGGGGATGCTCTGCGTCACGCCGTTGAGTGTGGAGTAATAAACGAAGAGATGATTGCACATTCAACCGATGACATGGTTTGGAATCTTTTGGTTTCTAGTGAGGATGCGCAATTAAGCCAATTGATGGACAAAGTAGTACATTCAGAGCGCTATTTCTGTATAGATAATGAACATCCAGACAAGGTACTTTATACTAAGTTTAGAGGAATTGATCCGCTGGTTAAAATAGACGGAATCTTGGTCCGGTTGTCTGAATTAGACCCTATTTTTAAGGCTGAGTTTGAACGAGTGCGGCAGGTTATTAAAAATGGATGGAGTGTGCGGTTGCAGACAAAAGGTTAGCCCTCTAACACCAAACAGCGTTTGCCAAGGAATGAGATCCCGAGCTTTAAGATCTTCTTAAATCCCTGGGCTCGCAACTCGGTTTCATACTTCCGGTCTTCTAATTGTTTTAGGGCCTTTTGAGCTTCAGATTCAAGGGTTTCGTTACGGTCTGCATGAACTTTTTTAAACTCAATCACAATGCCTAATTTGGTCTTATCTTTAGGGATAAGCATGACGTCATAACGTCCATATCCGCTTTCGCGGTTTGATTTGACCTCATGTGTTTGCAAAAGACTTGCAAGCATGCCTAGAACCAAAGCATGATAAAATAATTCAGGCTCAGTTCCTGTCACGTCGAATGAGCCTAGTGTCTCTAAGGTTAATTTTGCGAAAAATTCTCGAAATGATTCCACATCTCCGATGACTAAACTTTCAAGCATTGAGGTGTAGCTATCTATATTTACAGTAGTCTCAAACCAAGATTTGAATGAGTTTTCGTAAACATCTATAACTTCTTCATTTGGTATGCTTAGCTCTGCTACGTGGGATCGTCCTACAAGTCTAGGATTTTCGAAGGTTAGATAGCCACAGAATAATAGAAAATTCCATAGAACATCGACCTTTTGTTTTAGATCCGTCAGGACGATGTTTTCTTGAAGGGGTTTTGTAACCGTGCCGCCTTTGATAATGATTTCAAGCTCTTCTTTTGTCTTATTGGAGCTAGCTTTGAGCAACTCTTTTATAAGAGCGTTATCACTGGTATTGACCCAGTAGGCATTCAGAATGCCCTTATTTTTAATTAGACTGATAATTGACCAGGGATTGTAAACTTTGCATTTTCCGCTTTGATAGCCATCGTACCACCGTCGTACCTCATCAATACTGTTTTCCAGTCCAAAATAGTGGAGCATAGTTACGACTTCATCTTCAAGTAGACCAAATCTATCTTCAAATTCGCTGTTGGTTAATGAGCTAACAAAGAGATTATTAATACCGCTGAAAACACTCTCTTTTGAGATTCTCAGGATCCCCGTTAGGATTCCCATGCTAAGAGGGGTATTACCTTTGAAGCCTGCGCCCAAAAAATTGCGCATAAAGTTAATGATTTCATTGTAATAGCCCTTTAAATATCCTTCATGGATAGGGGCGTCATATTCATCCATGAGAATCATAACTTGTTTTTGATATGCGCGTTCAAGATAGCGCGAGAGATCTAAAAGTGAATTTTCATATAGAGCTTGAGAAGCTGTGCCATTTATAATTTCTTGGACACATTTTTTTTCAAATTCACTCAAAATGGGCTCTATACTAGGAAAATGACGATCAAATTCTATGCCAATAACTTTACATATTTTTGCATAACAAGAGGGCCATGTTGCGGTTTTAGTGTCTTTAAGCGTCATCCAAATTACGGGATATTGTCCCTGGTGATCCATGCAATCAGGGTGTTCTTCAATTTTAAGACCCTTAAAAAGGTGGCGATTACTCTGGTCTGTTTTTTCAAAAAAGTAGCGCAATAGGGATAAGTTTAAGGTTTTTCCAAAGCGGCGGGGACGTGGGATCAGGGTTGCTCCTGCGCGTGAATCTAGAATATCTTTGATCAATAAGCTTTTATCCACAAAATAATAGCTTTCTTCGATAAGCTTTTTAAAGTCGTCTATTCCAATAGGTATATGCTTTTGAGTTTCCATGGCTCTCTTTCTTAACTTTGACGTGCCCACTCTCTCTTTTCAGGATAACTCCTGTTTTTTATCTTAACATATCCAGAATTAAATTTTGAAATCTAATTCTACTTTAATGGGTCGGATTTTGCGTGAAAAATAGCTCAACTTCAAACGTATTCCTTCGTACCATTTCAAGGGCAGAACGAATAAGAGTAAACGACGGCGCTTTAATATAGATCTTGCGCATAAATACATTTTTAATCTTATGCACTGGCGGTTGTGCAGGTCCAAGTACAACAAGGGATGGGGCGGAAGTTGTCTGGAATTCCCGTAAAAGCGTAGCACAGCGCAGTGCCTCTGCTTCAAGTAGTACGTCATTATTATGCCGCAATTCTATTTCTGCTAGACGCATGCAGGGCGGATAACTAAGCTCTTTTCTATGGGCGATCTCTGTATTGAAAAAAGCTGTGTAATTGCGTTCATTCATAAACTCAAAAATAGGATGCTGGATAAGTGTTTGAACAATAACAAGACTCTCTGTACTCTGTCGTCCTGCACGACCCGCTACCTGGATAATTTGCTGGAGAGTTGTCTCGGCAGAGTTGAAAAGGGGGATAGAGAGATTTATGTCCGCCCACAAAATTCCAACGAGGGTGACGCCGGGGAAATGATATCCCTTGGTAATGGTCTGTGTTCCAACAAGAATATCAACTTCCTTTTTATAGAAACGTGAGACAGTTTCTTGCCATTTTTTTCTATCGATAGTGGTATCAAGGTCGGCGCGTTCAATACGTGCTTCTGGGAAAAGGTTTTCAAGGACCGAAACAACCTGTTGGGTTCCAATTCCTTTTTTTAATAAAAGTTTAGGGCCACAAGTAGGGCAGCGCGTGGGCTCTATCTCTTTATGATCACAGTAGTGGCACCGCATAATGCCGCTCTGGTGTAAGGTTAAACTGACAGAGCAGTGGGGGCATGAAAATATAAATCCGCATGAGCTACATTGAACAAAAAAACTATAGCCTCGTCGGTTAATAAATATGATGGTCTGTTCGCGTTTTTTAAGACGTGTGGCAATGGCTTTTTCAAGCTCACGACTAATCCAAAAATTTTTCCGAGGCCCGTTATCTTTTAGGGGGACTAATTGGATCTCTGGAAATGCACCTGCAAAACGTTTGGTTAGAGTAAAGAGTGTCCACCCTTTGGTATGTACGTTATAAAGTGATTGTAGAGAGGGGGTGGCAGAACCTAAAACAATGGGGATTTTGTACTGTTGGGCTCGGATGAGCATTATCTCTTTGGAGTTGAGCTTAGGGTGCTTTTTTTCTTGGTATCCTACCTCATGTTCTTCATCCACAATAATAAGCCCTAAGTTTGAGATGGGCAGGAGTGCAGGCAAATGCACCCCGATAATTAAAACCGGTCTATTTTGCACTAAATAGGACCAGAGCATTTTTTTTTCAAGCGCACTTGTGGCTGAGTGGAAGCTGAAGATGGCTATTTCGGTTTTAAAAGCTTCCCGGAAAATCTGGGCAAAGCGTAGCGCAAGAGAGACTTCGGGTAGCAGTAACAGAGCGCTTTTTTGTTGCGTTATCGCGGTAATGATAAGTCGTTTATAGACCTCTGTTTTACCAGATCCTGTAACGCCTTGAATCACGGAGGGGTGATAGCCACCCTGTTCAACTAAGGGGGTTAGTTTATCTACAATAAGTTGTTGTTCAGGCGTTAGAAAGATCTGTTGGATTGCAGGAGTTTTTACTTTTGGCCCAGGATTGAATCTTGCTTCAAGGTGTGAATGAATTAAATCCTGGCTCTCCTGAACGGGTGCAATTTGTAGGGTTAAATCCTGTTTTTGTTTTAGGCATGAGCGTAGGCGACGAAAAAAAAGTTCAGGGGGGAGTAAGTAATAGTCAGACAGTGCGTTGATAAAACTTCTAAAGCGGGGGTCTCTGGGGAAAGGTTCGCGCGTGCTAAGTTCCCTTATTTTAAAGGTAACGGTTGTGGGTAAGAATTCAACAATCTCAGTTACCAAAGCTTTTTCTTGGCGATTTTGCAAGGGGACGGTAACAATACTTCCCCACAATGTTTCATGGTTCCAGCTCGCTGGAATTTTATAGGTAAGCGGCTGTTTTAGGCCGTTTAAAAGTTGAA
>CAYRPI010000018.1:0-3730 GCA_964426225.1 uncultured Candidatus Babeliaceae bacterium
TCAAATTTACTGATTTCCTACACCCTCGAAAAATCATTTTCTATAAAACTTTTTATCCATCCTACACTATTTTTCGCTCTACTTGTTTTAAAACTTGAGTTGCCCAACGAATCTGCAAAAAAATAGTAGTATTCGCCCTTTTCTTTACAGATAACTAGAGCCGTTGAGTGTTGCATTCCGGTGAAAAAGATTAATTCAACGCCCAAACAAGTAAGAACCTCTTTTTCATATCGCTCCAAGACCTTGGAAGCTCTTCCAGCAGCGAATGCTTCATGTGCAAGGCGTTTGGCTGTAAGGTCGTCGACGCTTTCAACCTCTTTTATTATGGATGTGGCTACTTCAACACTGTTTTTCTCAAATCCGCCATCGGAGTTTTCATCAAGGCCTTCTAAATACATAAAGTCTACGATGTTTTTAATTAAGACAGCGCTATTCTCTGGTATCTGTTTGCCTTCTTTTGAATCAAGATTACTGATCACGCTTGCAACCCCAAAGCCATGCGGATTGCACGTCTCTATGGCGTTTTTATACGAATCATTTTCGCTAAGTTTATTCTTGAAGGCATCAATATTATCTGAGTTTTTCATAGCATCATAGAGAGCGCCAAACTCTAATTTTGTTACCCCTGAGAACATGGCCGTTAAAAAGAAGGTGTTGCGTGGACCATGCATCCAGCATTCATTAGTGCCCTGAAGCGTAACCCCTATCTGGTAAATATGGTTTACGTCGTCTTTGTAAATAATGTTTTTCCCCAAAATTTCAATAGCACGCGTTGGGGTAACAATATCGGCCGTCTGAACAATCTCTTTTAAGGCTTTTGCCAACTGATCTATGAGGTCCAAAGTGGCGAGTGCAGGTTGAGTTATGCAGATGATAATAAGTGCGATAAGGGGGCGTGCAAGGGTTGTAAAAAAAGAAATAATTTTCATGACTCAATAGTCCTTTGGATAAATCTCAAGTTTTCTCAATTTAGATTAGTCATAAGGGAGATATAGATTGCAAGAATTTTTTTACTTTGTTTTTTTATGAGTTGCAACTTGGTCACGAAAGGTCTGGGGTACTTGAGATGGTTTTTTAGTTTTTCAGAAGTGTAACCTTGGTTTTTCAGCATGAACGATCTTTTTTTACCTTGTTTTTTCTACATAATAATGCTAAGGTTACCTTGTTTTTTATGCATAGATTGATTAAAAAGGACAATAGGGATTTTGATGAAAAGACTCATAGATTTTTTCCTTCTTGAATGGAAAAACGAATCCTACCAGAGAAAACCTCTATTACTTAAGGGGGCACGGCAGGTAGGGAAAACTCATGCAGTACGTAATCTTGGTAAATCGTTCCCGCATTTTGTTGAAGTTAACTTAGAATTGGATGAAGCTGCGCGCAAAATTATAGCACAAGATCTTGATCCCAAAAGAGTTATCTTCCAACTTTCTCAATATCTGAAGAACGATATAATTCCCGGCTCGACGCTACTTTTTATTGATGAAATCCAAATCGTTCCCAAAGCGATTACACTACTCCGCTATTTTTATGAGATACTTCCCGAATTGCATGTTATTGCTGCAGGGTCATTGTTAGATTTTGCTATTGAGCAGGTTGGGATGCCAGTAGGCCGCATTACAGGCCTTTATATGTATCCTCTTTCATTTCTCGAGTTTTTAGTTGCTCTAGGACATGACAAATGGGTGGAAGCTATTATTAATCAAGGGCTTGATGAGCCTTTACTAGAGCCTGTACATGATAAATTGCTTGATTTAATTGGAACTTACCTCGCTATTGGCGGTATGCCTGCGGCGGTTAATGCATGGGTTGAGACGCAAACGCCACGAACGGTAAAAAAGATACATTCAGACCTTTTGGCCTCCTATGAGCAGGATTTTAATAAATATGGAAAAGCGCACCAGATCAAATATCTTGATGCGCTTTTCCATAATGCGCTTTCCCAGCTGAGCAATAAATTTATGTACAGTCGTGTAGGTGAGTACCAAAAGAGGGAACTTGAGCCTGCGTTGGAATTATTAGAAAAAGCAGGGCTTGTCTACCCTGTAGTTCGCAGCGCAGGGCAGGGAATTCCGCTGGGCGCACAAGCGCAGCTAGATGATTTTAAAATTATTTTTTTGGACGTTGGTTTGAGCCAGGCATCCCTAGGTCTTGATATAACGCCGTGGTTTCTTGATACGCTTACTGCCTTTATTAATAAAGGTGAGCTTGTGGAAGCCTTTGTTGGCCAGGAACTCTTGGCATATTCAGACCCTATAGCAAAGAGCCACCTTTTTTATTGGCGCAAGGACAGCCCTAATAGCCATGCAAAGGTTGATTATCTTGTGCAACTTAAAGAAAAGATCGTGCCTATTGAAGTTAAAGCGGGGACCAGTATGCGCATAAAAAGTATGCATATTTTTTTAGATTCACACCCACAGTCACTTTATGGCATGCGATTTTCTGCGCATAACTATGGGCATGATGAACGACTGCACTCCTATCCGCTTTATGCGGTGGCTAAGCCCTTTTTAGACGTCAAAGATGATGTGCGACAGGCTTTAATAAGCTTGCTTGCAGCAGCCCCTACGTGATGGCAGTGCTTCTGCTAGGCACCTAGCGTTTTTAAAGCGTTTTCAATTTTGGTGCAAAGATCTTTGTTTGCTACTTTTTTTACGAGGAGTTCTGCCAGCTGTTTTTTCAAAAATGGTTTGTACGTATTTTTGAAGAGATCGAGTTTTAAAAGTGGCTTATCGTCCATGAGTTCATTAAAATCATCCTCATTGAAGAATCCCCTGTAAAGAACGTCGTATACTTTTATTCTTAGCTTCATTTCTAAATAAAAGTTTTTTTCTTCTATAAACCGTTTCAGTAATTTTATATTTTGATCCAAAAGTCCATTTGGGGAGTAGCTGGAATAGGAGTCTGCAAAAAAATAGTAATAGGTATCGTTTTCTCGACAGATTACTAGAGTGGTTCCATGTCCAAAGCTAGAGTAGGAGATTGACATTTCAATTCCTAGATAAGATGTCAGTTTCTCGTGTAATCGCCGGATTTTTAGCCCAAATTTCCCTTCCTCTGAGATTAAAAGCGAAAGCCAAATTTTTGCGAGATTTGAGGCATCATTCTCGGTTTTTGTCTCGGCTTCTATAATGAATTTTTTTTGATATACATAAAAAGAATCATCAATTTCTCCTCCTGTAAATCCATTTTCACCTATATTTGGCACTAAGTTGATACTGTTAACTGGTAACCCATTTGGAGTTAAAACAGGGAGACTGTTGAGTCGTAAACGGCCCTCTTCATGCTTTTCAATTCTTGTTTTGTATAGCAGATCTTTTTTTAGTTCTTCAACAAAGACATCAAATTTTTTTTTGTTTAGCATATCGTTGTACAGCATATTAAATTCAAGTTCCGTTACACCTGAGAACATAGCGGTTAAAAAAAAGGCATTGCGTGCTGAATGCATCCAGCATTCATTGGTGCCCTGGTTAATAACCTTTATCTGGTAGATATGGTTTTCGTCATCTTTGTAGATAATGTTTTTCCCTAAAATTTCAATAGCACGGGTGGGTGTGACTGTTTTGTAATATTTTTTATAAAAATTGTTTTCTAGCAAGTTATAATCTTTCAGTTTTTGAAATCTAATAATTTGTCTCTTAGGGTCCTTGGGGCCGAGTGTGCGTATTACTGTTTTTTCAAAATACTCTTTATTACAGCATAGGTTTGCCAGCGCAAGGATCTGATTTCC
>CAYRPI010000018.1:3740-19307 GCA_964426225.1 uncultured Candidatus Babeliaceae bacterium
TTCCTATCACATTGTTCATATATCCAGGTAAAGAGTCCGCATAGAGACAAACAGTCTGGTTGTTTTCTTTATAAGCAACTAGACAACTGTTATGGCCTATACCCCCACCACCACCAGGTTGGTTAAAAGTACAATAGAATGTAATGTGTGCATCTTTATTTGAATGGAAAGTGTAGAGTCGCTCCATTAAACCTGTTGGTTTTTCCAAGCCTAAGCGAAACAGCGATACGGTAAATATGTCTTCTTGTAGAAGGGAGTCAACTTCTCTCTGCTCATATTGTTTAATATTATCCGCTATTTTCCCAATGTAATTCAAGACATATGGTTTTTTTGTTAATTCTTCAACTGTTATTCTCCACCCATCAAGCTGAAAGAGATGCTTGGCGAGAGAAAGGGTATTTCCAGGTAAACCTGCGGCTATTGGAATTATTTTAGCATTTAGCGCTTCTGAGAATGGATTTCTTATCTCATCGATTCCGCAGACACCTCTATTTTTACCTGTTTCCTTGGAATATTCGGTTGCGAATTTTTCGTAAAGAGCTTTATCAACCATATCGGCATAAAGTTTTTTAAAACTAGTCTCATTAAATACTGAAGATAGCGCCTCGAGATAGACAGAATTTCGATAGGCATGCCATGCGCATTCACAGCCTGATTGACCAAGCACAGTTAAAGCGTAAAGGCTAGAGTTTTCGGTAATGTTTATAGGGGTTATATTCGTGCCCAGAAGCTTTTTTATAGTGTCAATGGTTAAAGGAGGGCTTGTTTTTAATATAGATAAATCTGTTGATGGCTGGACAATCTCTTTAAGCGCTTTCGCTAACTGGTCTATTGAGTCCGAAGTGGCAAGTGCAGATAAAGTTATGCAGCTAGTGAGAATTGTGAGTTTAGCGAATATAGTTTTCATAGGTTGAGCTCACTTTTACTAAGGGTTATTTGTTATTCTTTATATCTCATTATGACGTTGTTTAGGGTATCTTCAACTTCCTCTTTGAAGGTCTTTTCTTGATCTAACCCCTCATTCTTTAGGTTTTCTTTTAAAATGGCAGTTTCTTGGCTAAGATCTTTTTTTGCAAGTTTGGCTTCCACAAAATTATAGATAGCATCGAACAGCTTTTTACTAAGACTCACGGTAGACCCAGCAGGAGCGGAAGATTCTGGCGTAACTGTTTCAAAAAACTTTTGTAGATAAGCTTTGTAAATGTTTTTAAAGAGATCGAGTTGTATTAAGTTTTCTTTGGTATATTTCCCTATTTCATCGGTCAAAAGTCTAACAGAACGATTTTTAGTTTTACTTGTGGCAGCTCTGTTTACAAGTGCATGGGTATAGCGTCTTAATAACGCGTTTTTATAGGCATTAGGCATTTCCACAAATTTTTTGATAATCATAATAACGTCCAAAGAAGGATTATTGGAAAGAGAATCTGCAAAGAAATAATAGTAGGTTCCGTTGTAATAGCAGATAACAAGGGATGTTGCGTGTCCTTCTGTAGCTGATAAATCGATTCCTATAAGTGAAATAACATTGTTTTGTAGTTTTAAAATGGGCGCGGTGTTACTGCAGTCAGCCTCTTGTGCTAAGGGAAGAGATGCATTATCATCCAATCCTTCAACTTTCTTTATAGTTTCTTGAGATGAGCCATCAAGACCTGGAGTGAATCTACATTCCCCCATTAAATCGATTAAAGATTTGCTATCTTTTGGGATTTTTTTATTATCAGTCTCTAGTTTAAAAATATCTACTATTTTTTTTAGGGAAATATCTCCATATTCAGTGTTGTCCATAGCATCTTTGTAGACTTGGATTTTATACAATTCCTTCTTAAAAGCATCAATATTGTTTGTGTCTTTCATATCTTGGTATAATGCATCAAATTCCGATTTATTTATGCCAGAAAGCATAGTCGTTAGGAAAAGAGTATTACGTGGTCCATACATCCAGCATTCATTGGCATCTTGAGACGTAACCCCTATCTGGTAAATATGGTTTACGTCGTCTTTGTAGATAATGTTTTTCCCCAAAATTTCAATAGCTCGAGTTGGGGTAACAATATCGGCCGGCTGAACAATCTCTTTAAGCGCTTTCGCTAATTGATCTATGGGGTCCGAAGTGGCGAGTGCAGATAAAGCTACACAGCTGACAATAAGTGCAGTAAGAGGGCGTGCAAAGGTTGTATAAAAAGAAATAATTTTCATGACTCAATAGTCCTTTGGATAAATTTTAAGATTTCTCAATTTAGATTAGTCATAAAAGAGATGAGAATTGCAAGAATTTTTTACTTTGTTTTTTTATGAGTTGCAACTTAGTCACGAAAGGTCTATGGTGCTTGGGATAGTTTTTTAGTTTTCAGGATTAAATCCTGATTAAATCCTATTAATTTGTGAAGGAGTTTTTGCTTATTGACCAAAATTGTAGAAAAACAGTTTGTAATGGAGTTATTTGAAGGAGAAAGGTTTATGAA
The DNA here is from genome assembly GCA_964426225.1 of uncultured Candidatus Babeliaceae bacterium. Taxonomy (GTDB): domain Bacteria; phylum Babelota; class Babeliae; order Babelales; family Babelaceae; genus UBA12395. The sequence continues at coordinate 6,203 of CAYRPI010000018.1, forward strand.
AAAGCTTTTATCAGCGTTTTTTTGCCTTTTCATCACAACGGTAGGACTTGCATATGTCCCTGAAGATTATGCTGTATTTTTTGTCAGAGGACTCAATTCGAATGAATTGTTACCACCAATTCTCCAAGCCTTTCAACAAGAATTTCCTACCATCCCTATTGTCGTAGCAAAAATTGGCGATGGATCTGCCGCAACAACTAATCGTGGTTTGTACCACCAACTCGATGACATTTCCAACGATGCACTGACAAATCCTCTGCTTAGAGGGAAGCGAGTTATTGTCATTGGAAGCTCGCAGGGAGGATTATTAGCGCGATCATTTATTGAAAAATATGGTGATGTAGTTCCTTTTACCATCGATAGTTTTATGTCATGCGCATCTCCTCAAGGAGGAGAATATGGCCTGCCCGATGGATGGAAAGATTTTGTCCACCGAGTCATCTGGGGTGCGGATGTCAACCTGCTCCAACAGATTACTAGTCTCTTGGGAATAAGTGGAGCGACCATTGATGGAGGATCGCTAGGTACTGTTACAATTGCCAGTGCGATTGCAACGATAAGAAGTGAAACATTGTCACGAGATATATTCGATCCTATCAGAGCAGCAATTGAATCCATTGTTAACTCAATTGTAGAAAATGATTGGCCACTTGTAAGAATTATTTTTTATAATTTCATAGGACAGGATCTTGTTAGTGTTGCTAACTACTGGAAGGATCCTCTACATAAGGCTGACTATTTGGCCTTTAATACATTCCTTCCGTACTTTAATAATGACATAAATCATGCTAACTCAGCTCGATACAAAGCAAATTTACAAAACTTAAATTATATAATTATGCTCTGGGCCGGCAGAGACTTCGTTGTTAAACCGGATTGTTCTGGCGCGTTTCGTTTCTATGAATGGGGTTCGGCAACCGTTGTTGAGCCAGTTTTTACTGGTACAACCCAATATACGCAGAACCTACTTGGTTTGCGTGATATGTATGACAACGGACATCTTTTCTTCGAGTCTCCACAGGGAATGGGCCACGGATGCGATGGTCCGGGGATTCCTGTTGCCATGAATTATCTACGTAATATTGTCAACAATACACCACCTAATGAAATATTTGATGCAGTAAAAAATAACAATCTTGCCTACGTGCAACAGCTCGTAACTGCAGATAATACCTTGGTTTATAAACGAAATGGCTTTGGTCTATTGCCTATTTACTATGCAGGGAACAAGCCTGCAATAGCACAATATCTTTTTGCACAGGCACTTGCTCTTGGACACCCAGTTCCCTTGGTCGACCAGGCGAGTCTTCTAATTAATGCCTTTGGATCAGGCTCATTGGCCGTTGCTCAGTGGCTTATTGAACAGCTTTATTTCAATCCAACTAGTATGAAAGATCAGCTTATTAAGGTAGCCAATGAAAATCACCAGTCGGCTATGGTTAATTACATCCAGAATCTTGTCCCACAATCACTCACTAACGCCATTATTCAAAACAATCTGCCGCTTGTTACGCAGATAGTAACAGCAAATCCTGTTTTGATTAACGAGATTACGGAGGGAATGCTTCCTATCTATTATGCGGGCAATAAACTTGCGATAGCACAGTATCTTTTTTCGGCACATCTACAATACGGATTGCTTAGTCTAACTCAGCTATCACAATTGCTTATCTTTGCTTTTGGCTCTGGATCACTCCCCGTTGCCCAATGGATTATTGAAGAGCTCTATTTTGATCCAACTCCATATCAGGCCACTCTGATGACCACGGCACAAAACAATTACCAATACTCCCTCTTGACCTATCTTAATACGTTCCTTGCGTCTGGTAGAGCTACTATTTTTGGAGCCGTGCAAAATAATAATCTTGCGCTTGTAACCTTTATTACAACATGCAATCCAGCAAATATTGAGCAGATCGATGCATATGAAATGCTACCTATACTTTATGCCGGAAATAAACTTGATATAGCGCAGTATCTTTATAATCAACATAATGCGAATGGGAGACCTCTTTCAGACGTAGTCATGAATAGACTTCTCTACTATGCCTTTGGATCAGGCTCATTGCCAGTTGCACAATGGATTTTGGAAACTTTACACCTTGTTCCATCATCCGTGCAAAGCCTTGTTAGTATAGCTTCTGCACAGGGACACCCGCAGATGATAGACTATTTAAGATCATTAGGTCTTATTTAGTAAAAAGGGCTAGATAGCTTTTAGGTGCATTTAAAAGGGGAAGTGGAGAGTGAGTTTTTTGATGCACTATGATATAGTGGCACAGCTGTGCAAAATGTAGATTTGCGCTTGCAGAAATAAAAGTTGTGACCTTGTTTCCTGCTGGGTCGATAAGATAAGATAAAAAATCGTTACACAAGCTCCAAGGCTCTTTGAAACATTCAGGAATGATGTGTTTACTGTCGCTAAGTAAACGATACCGCAATCCGCTATGTTTTTGAAAACAGGCTAAATCTTCCACAGACTCGGTACATGCGCATAAAATAGTTATGTGATATTGTTGAAGCCATTCATATATATCGTTAAGAAGGTATAAAAAACGCTCGTATTCCCAGGTGCCACGAATGGTGTTGGCAAATGCAAGAAGAACCCACGTGCCTCGATAGCTGCTTAGTTTAACTAGATTGCCTTCAAAATCAAATAATTCGACATCGGGAGCGGGTGAACGTTGCGAAGATGAAACTTCGGGGGTTTGTGTAATTTGATTTTTTTTCATTTCTAAGACGCTGATTGCAAGTTGAGCAATAAGTTCTCCACTATCAAAGAGGTTTAAAACTTTTTTAATGATTCCATTTTCATCAATTATGAAGGTGGTACATGCGGTGCTAAAAGGGCTGTTAGCGTCGGTACAATAATTTTTTGAAACGGTCTGTTTGTAGTCCAATAAGATAGGAAATGGAAGAAGAGAACCATCGTTGCTATAGGAGTCGATTGGTTCCGTGGTAATGCCAAACAGCTGAATGCCTTCTTTTTGAAACCAAGGATTAAGACGTAAAAGATAGGAGAGAAGCACGCATTGTTCTCCAGCCATAATATTTTTTATAAAACAGACAATGCAAGGTGTACCGTTATAATTCGCTAGATTATGTATTACACCTTTTTCATCTGGTAATTCAATAGCAATGGTTGTTCCTAAAAAGGAATAGGGGGTTGTACGCATGAGCTCACTGGATGAGTTTAAGCAAAGATTTGAACACCATGTTATACCGTGACATAAAATTAATCCATATATGAAAAAAGATTGTTTCATATCAGCTCTCCCTTTGAAAACGGTTTATTAAAGCTCTTTAACTAAAAAATCTGTTATATTTTTCGCTTCAGTTGAAAAACTAACTCCGACCAGAACGATTTTTTTACCACAATTGTAATAAGCTTCGTGGTATTGCATCTGTACAATTTGATTTAATGCTTCTTGTGCAGATTTGTTCAACTTAAATTCAAAAATATAGAGTGTATTCTTTGTTTCGACAATTAAATCAATTCTTCCAATATTAGTGGCCTTTTCAACGTCTGGTTTTAAATTTACCAATTGCAGAAGTATGAAAAACACGGTTTGATAGTACTTTTCTTTATCAATTGTGATTGTGTAGGGAATCGTTGAATAAAACTTTTTGATTAAATCAATAAAGGGGGTCAGATTCCCTGCTTCTAATGTGTGGCGAAGCTTAACCAATGTGCTTGTGATCTCTGATACTCGCTGCTTTGTTATTGCAGTCATTATACATTTTAGAAGAGAATCTTTTACCTCATAGTTTGGCATTTCAAGCAGATAGCTTTGCGTGTTTTTGTCGTAATTCTTGATAGTCATATATCCGGACTGGAACAAAAGGGTTGTTAGGGGGATATTAGTAATATCAAAGGTCATCAACTCATTCATATCCGCTGTAAGATTTTCAAATGATTCGATAGAATAATGGTAACGCTCAAAAATTTTTACCAAAAATGAAGGGGTTCCTGATTCAAACCAATAATTGCTAAAGTCTGCGGTATATAAAAAGTTAAGCACAGAGAAAGGTGTGTAAAGTCTGGCAAGTTCATCATGGTTTGTTATGGTTGTCTTAAGAGACGGATTCCGCCAAAAACGGTATCCATCGTACCAATTTCGAAGCATAAAAAATAACTCATCCATACCACCTTTAATAGGTTCTTTACTTTCTTCGACAATTTTTTGTAAATGATCCTTAAAATAAAAGCGTATCTCATCTTCTGTATAGCCTACTAGGTGGGCGAAATGTGGATCCATAGAGATGTTGACTAATTGGTTTAGACCAGAAAAAAGAGATGTTTTAGAAAAGCGAGTAACCCCGGTGATAAAAACAAGATGGAGGTATCTATCTAGGCCTTTTATGGCTTCATAGAAATTCTTTAAAACCTCTCGCATCTCGTGAGCAACTTCTATGGTTTCAATATGGTCCAAAATAGGTTTATCATACTCATCTATAATGAGAACTACTCGATTTTTACTACCAAATTTTTTAAAGAGATCTTTTGTAAGTGTTCCAAGCATCTCACTAGGGGTGGCGCAAGCAGTGAGATCTATTTCCTGATCCTTTGCGATGATGTTTAATGTCCGCATGAGGCTTGCATGTAGCACTTTGGAATTTTCTCGAGAAATCTGTGACATATCTAGGTGAATTACAGGGTGTATCGGCCAATTGTAATTTATGTTTTTGTCGATCCACAGGTCTTTAAAAAGCTCTTTATTTCCATTAAAAAGAGAACTTAACGTTGAACACAAAAGTGATTTTCCAAATCGACGGGGCCGTGCAAAAAAAAAGCAACCACCTTTAATAAGTTCATAAATGTGCTCTGTTTTATCAACGTACACATAGTTGTTTTCAATAATTTTTTCAAAAGTTTGAATGCTTAATGGAAGGCTTTTCATAAGATTGTTCCTTTACTGTTAGGTATAACTCCAACGTAAGCCCAATCGCTTATATTTTTACTTTAACCTACATTAAGGAACCCTGCCAAGATAAAAAAATAAATTTAAGCTTTTTATCATTCCAGTATCGAATTGCTTTTAATGATATGACGATTTTGGCTATTCACAAAAGCGAAGGCGGATTGCAAAAAAATGGCATTCTGCTATACTCTTTTAAATAAGATATATGGGAGGACGTCGTCTAATTTCAACTACTTCTGTGTCTATTTCTTTTGTATGATTTATGGAGGATTTTTCTAATGTTTAAAACAGTTAAAGTGTTTGCATTGCTTGGTGCAGGTCTATTTTTTTGTGAGGCCTATCCTGCAGTGCATCTTACCGTCACGCCGACTTTGGGTGGATCGTATTCTTCTTATCTTATGGCAGTAGACGGCGCAGCTGCACTACCTTCTGTTTTACAACAAACAAAACAATGGAGACTGGGAAGCAATCCTCGTGCAGGCTGGCAGGCGCTTTGTGGTGCACTTCTCCCTCTTTTAAAGTATTCTATTTTGTTTGATGCTAATAAACAGCTTGCGGGTGGATTCTCGTGAGCAGTTAGCGTGCCTCTTTACTGGTTTATCCGCTGCGGCAGATATTTCTGCGCTTTGGTCGGCGCGTAGGTACCCTGTTTCAAGGACGCTTTTTTGGTCGCTGGTGGCATCCGGTCTGTGGCATGCATCAACGGCCGTGGGGCATGGTCTTTTGGCTGCGCAGTATGCGAGGCAGAGAGGCGCAGCTCGGAGTAGGATTCTGGATTTGAATACAGTTTCGGGAGAGGCGAATCAGCTTAAGATTACTCTTGATTCTACGTCGACCATACCGTGGGAAATGTCGGTCGGCACTCCGAAGACTGTCTGGATTACGGTCGGGTTACAGGAAAAATGGGAAATCAGTGATTCTAAAAATGAATCTGATTTGATCAATGAGCTAAATGAGGATCTTAAAAAAGAGAGCGATAATGAAAAGATAAAGGAGATAAAGGATGTAATTGTAGATGCGCAAAAAGCTAAACGGGGACTGGCTAACCGATTGGCCGAACTCAAGGCAGTCTTTGCTCCCGCAGGCCTTGCAACTTGGTACAATTTTATGACAAACGTGGAGCAAAAATTTAACATTGAAATAGCAGAGCTGAAGCGGTTAACTAACCTGCTGATTAACGAGATTGATACGGCATGGCACAATGATGATGCTTCCAATTTAGAGAATTTTAGACAGCGATTGCAGATTATTAAAAATAGGCGTCAACAGCTTGTTAATACCGTGCAGCAGGCCAAACAAGATGTCGAACATAAGAAGCAGCAGGTGGATGTAATTTTGAAGCAGCCACTGAGTGATTTTGATTATTAAGCGATTTATCTTTTCGGTGCCTGGACAGCCAGAGAAAACCCAGCTGCATTAAGTAACGCTTTGATACTCGTGAGCTTAGGATTTCCTTTGTTTGAAAGAATGCGGTATAGGTTTTCTCTACTCAAATTTGCTCTTTGAGCAACTTCTGTCATCTCTTCGCCATGGGCTTGAATAACATTTTTTAGCGCGAGTAGGAATATGTGGCTATCATCATCAAGAAGGGCTTCATTGAGGTAGGCGCGAGCTAACTCGGGATCTTGTAGATCTTGAAGTAATTTTTCTTGATAGTCTCTAAAAATTCTTTTTTTCATAGTAAACTCCTGTAATCGCTCCAGTACCGTATTGCTTTTGTAATATCGCGGCTCTGGCTTTTCTTTTCTCCACCAACTAATAATATGACAATCGATATTCCCTGTTTACCAAAATAAATCCGATATCCAGGCCCGTAGTCTATTCGGAGCTCCCAGATATTGTCACCACCTTTGATGATTTTAGCATCGCCAAAATTCCCCAGCTTTATACGGTCTAATCTGTTTTTAACAACAGCTTTGGTTTTTGTATCAAGCTTGTCTTCCCAGGAGCAATAGGGCTCGCTTCCAGTACTTGTGGAATAAATAATAATTTTTATCAAACTCATAAATTAAGTGTAGTATGAAAGTTACATTTTGACAAGTATTTGTTGTTAAAATGTAACGTGAGGAACCCTGATAAACTTTTATAATTATTCACAAAACCAGGGGCGGACAAAGTCACCCTACTACGCTTACGTGGGTAGTGTCTCCCGTCTTCGCCAAGGCTACGTCGTGGCAAAGCGCAGAAGGCGGACAAGGTCACGCCATAGCACGAAGTGCGACGGCGGATTGAAAAAAAATGGCGTTCTGCTAGACTCTTTTAGATAAGGATGCAGGAGGTTGCCGTCTAATTTTAACTACTTCTGTGTCTATCTCTTTTGTATGATTTGTGGAGGATTTTTCTAATGTTTAAAAGGGTTAAACTGTTTGCATTGCTTAGTGCAGGTCTGTTTTTTGTAAAGAATAATATGTTTAAAAAAATAACTACAATCTTTGCCTTGGGTGCTCTGCTTTGTAGTGTAACATCTTCATGCGTGACGAGGTATGGTTTATCACATGGCAAAGCGGTTGAACACATTGCTTTTAGTCCAGACGGGGCTCTTTTATTTTCTGTATCCCTCGGTTTTGCAAAAATTTGGGATGTGGGGACCGGGAAGCTGTTGTATACCTTAAAGCGGATTTAGTTTTTTAAAAAGTATGGAGGATTTTAAATGTTTAAGAAAATTATTGTGGCCTGCGCCCTATACATTGCACTTCTTGGCCAAACGTCGGTGCATGCGAGTTTTTTAGGAAGGGCTTTTGAAATAGCCTATCCTACTACCATTGTTGGTGTAGATACTTTATCGACGGGTAGTAATCTATGGTTGCTTTCTAACCTTGTAAGGGGGCAAAATAGTCGGCGCACTAAAGTGGTAGCTACGTTGTTGGGCCTTATGCATACGGGGCTTATGGCTTACAAATATCACGGATTAATTCATTCTCTTTCTAGTCAGGGGTATCAACAGAGTGATTGCTTACGTCAAGCCTCTTTGGCTAGTCTTCTGTTGTTTTTAAGTCCTATAGCTACTGCAGCTGCTGGGCTTTCTTTGGCTACTAAAGAGAATACCCCTGTTTGGGTTCTAGAATTTATTCGTTCTGGCGTTCTTGGCATTTTTTGGCATTTACCGGGCGTGTTGTGGTATGGTCTTTTGGCCTCCGGTCTTGAGGCTGCGGCCGAAAAGGCGGAGCGTAATAATGAGACAAGAGCGTTTTTAAATGGAGATTGGGACCGGTTACATCCGAACGCCATACATTTACAGAGCAATGCAGATCATACTGTTACGGTTACTAATCTACAAACAGGGAATATCACAACGGGCGGCAATTCCACAACCAAAAATTAGGGGAATAAAATGCTAAAGCGTTTGTTTATGGCGCTGGTTATTTTGTGCAGTTTTGCCAGTTCACAAGCGGTATCTTTGCATTGTTTATTGCCGATAAGTGATATGCACGCCGTGGATTGGGTTGCATTAGCCGTACATCCTGTTAATATCGGTCTGCTTGCGAAAAGCAATACAATTTCTATTTTGTACGGAGGGATTTTTTTGCTCGCAATGGCTCATCGTGGGGTTACTGATTATTTCTCTCAGGGCGGAGAGGGCGGCGCTCTTGAGTTCTCCAGAGGGTTTGATGAGGTTATGTTGGCGGGGATTAGTGTGACGGCTGCATGCCAGCACAGAGCGTTCCCGCAGTTGAGTACTTCTTATTCTCGATTGTTTTCAGTGTTCAATGGAACAGTGGCGTTGTGGCATATCATCCGTGCGTGTGATCGGTTCTATCGTTCTTACAAGCAAGCGAAAGCTGTGCATGATCGTTGGGTGGAGTCAAGGAAGCGTTTTGAGGACTCTGTAAATGAATTGTCGGCGCAGGTGGATGGAATTAAAAAAAATGAACGGGAGATTGACCAGGGTCTCGAGCACCTTCGGCAATTTTCGGTCCCTGTACAGCCTCAAGCGCCTAGTCAAACAAATACAAACAATTCTAATGGATTAAATCCATAAAAATATACCCCTTAGATTTGGTGGTTCGTTATCAGGTCTATTTTTGCCAATCGATCATGAAATGATTGAACCCGGCAGAGTCCAGGCCTGAGCTTCAAAAAACATCACGTCAAAAAATCATTGCTATTTGCAAATATAATTTGATATTCTAAAGATGAATATAAGTTGATCCAAAATAAAAAATAGAAATAAATAGGATTTGATCTTGTTTAAGAAAGGATAGTATGGAAAATATACTAAGCACTCTAGGGGTAGCTCTATTAACAGTTATCTTTGCAATTCCAATAAACGCAAATACCAATGGAAATCTCGAAGGCTGGGTTCAAAATGAACTGGATATTGATATTATCGTGAAACCATTTGTATGGACAGCAGGAGCTCGGGATACTAATTCAAAGGGATGGGTGCTAAACACTAGTCGTGCTCCTCTTGTTGTAAAACCCGGTCAATCTGCCATGTTTGACTGGATTTCAGGGTTAGAAGCTACGGGCATAGCTGCAAATCTTTTTGGAAAAACGTTCTTAAGAGGTGCAAACGTTGAATTTGCAGGGGACAAATATAAACCTGTTGAAATCTGGTATGAAGCTTGTTTTAGAGGCATAGGGCTAATAAACCCACGACGAGTTGATGCATGCGCAACGATTGCAGGTTCTTTTATCGGGCAAAATTGTATCACCGGACATCCTGACCAGGCCTTTTTACAAGATCCTAAGAATTGGTGGATGGCTCAAGGGTGGGTTAAAAATCAGGTTGAATTCGTACAAAAAGATGGACTGTTAGTTTTTGCACGCGGAGTAATTTATCCCATTACAGAATCCCCCGATGTAGTATTTGTATTTAGAAAACAATAAAACCACAGAATTAAAAATAGAGTTTAACTCTGAAAATGGAGTGTAATATGAAAACTTTATATCGATTAAAATCCGAACTAATCCATGGATTAATGTATGGATTGGTAGGCTTGTTTATTCTCCTCAGAGGATTTTCGGTTAGTGCTTCACCAAATTTAAATGTGGAGGGGTGGCTTAAAAACCTAACCGATTCGGAACTAAAGGTGATTCCCTATGTGTGGGATAATTCGGCTAGAAACACCCCCTCTAAAGGGTGGATAATAAACGCAAACCGGCAACCTTATTACGTTAAGCCAGGTCAATCTGTCATGTTTGACTGGATTTATAATCTCGAAATAAATATCTTTGGAGAAATTATTAGAGGCGCACGGGTTGAATTTGTTGATGGTAAGCACGCACCGCTTGAAATCTGGTTCACTGCTATATCACGATTTTTTTATAAATCAGTTGCAGCTAATGTTGTTATTGCAGGAGATGTTATAGGGGCTGCATGTATTAAGGGGCCAGTTGAAAAGTCTACACTTTCAGGTTCATGGGTCGCAGATGGAGTTAACTTAAATCAGGGCGATTTTATTGATGATGCAACTCTTAAAGCATCTGCTCGTGGTGTCAGTTACCCCCTTGCATCACCTGATGTGGAATTTGTTTTTACTAAAAAATAATAAATTTAAAATCCTGAGAAAGGGAAAATAATGAATAAATTTTATTTTTATGCCGGAATACTCTTCCTTGGATTATTCTTTGGAGAGTTAACTAATGCAAATGGCAATCCGTTTGCTCCCAATATTGATGGCTGGGTTGAAAATCACACCAGCAAAAGGATGTTGGTCCGCCAATTTGTTTGGGCAGACTCTGCAAAAGAGACCCCCTCAAAAGGATGGGTGCTTTCCGGAAAAATAATAACCATAGAGCCCGGTCAATTCGCATTAATTGACTGGATCTGGCATTGGGAACTTAATGTATTTGGGGGTGTTTTAGACAAAAATGTAATACGAGGAGCTCGTGTCGAATTTGTAGGCAGTGATGAAAAATTTGACATCTGGTTTGAAGGTAATTATCGCGGGCAATCGTTCTCTATGGTACGACGAGTGGATGTGTGTGGAACACTAATGAGTGATGTTATTGGTAGAGGGTGTATTAGTGGGCATCCAGAACGGGCAGTATTTGCCAATCAAGATCAATGGCTCGCACAAGGTTCGGTAAGCAGATCACTTGATATTATAGTAGGAAAAGAATTTAAAGTGACAGCTCGAGGAGTTCCTTATGCATTAATGGCTCCCGATATTGTATACACTTTCACTAATAAATAAGTATCTCATTAAAACCACGTTTATTCTTGGAAATCCTGAGGGAAGAGTTTTTACTTCTATTTCAGGATTTCCAAGAATTTAATTCTGAAACTAATGCGTCGAATTTGTCTCTACACTACTGTTGTAGGCGTGGATGCTGTATTAACCGGCGCTCATCTCTGGCTACTGTTTAAAAAAATATACCTCATCTCTATACTATGGGTTAGTCCCCTACATATAATTAGATTAATATGTGGAAGGAGATCTTTTGACCATTAGGAGGAGGACTGTGTATGAAGCGTCTATTATTACTCTATATGATCTGTGGGACTTTTAATTTTTATGCGGCATTGCCACCGCGTTTGCTACCCATAGACAGTGTGCATTTGGTGGATTTAGCCGCCTTCCTATTGCACCCTGTTAGCATGGGAGCGCATTGGGAGAGTGGGCATCCAGGCACAGCTGTAGTGTGTGCGTCGGCTTTTCTCCTTGCGTCCGTTTATAGAGGTGCTGCCGAATCCGCTGTGTTGGGAGATAGGACTGCTCCTACAACGGGCATTATTGAGGTGGTGCGCGCGATTCATGAGATGATGTTGTTGGGGATATCGGTCTTACCTTATGTTTTTGCTAGTAAGTATAAGGGTGAGCCGCAGGCACGTTCTTTTGGTTCTCTATTTTCTTATGCGCTTAATGGAGGATTGTTTTTTTGGCATGCAACACGTGCGTGTGATAGAGTCTATCGTTCATGGCAGCCTCCTCAACCTGTTGTAATGACCCAACCCCAAAGGGATAAGCCTCGGCGACCTATGAGTAATTCGTTTGAGAATAGTATGTTTATGGTGCATAAGGTTCAGGAAAATCCTGTTAAACAAGGTTCGAACTCACATCTTACTGCTTTTGTGAATGGGGGTAAATTGAGAAACAGTTCTGGGCATATGGAAACTCCCTCCAGATAGGTTTTTTATCCGCATCGCTGAAAAAATCGCTCAATTTCATATTTTGTAAATCGCCAGGTGGTTGGACGTCCATGGGGGCAGGTAGTGCGATGTTCTATGGTTGAGAGCTTTGCAATTAGTTCTAACATTTCTGTGTGCGTAAGTTTGTCGCCTGCCTTTACGGCCGCTTTGCAGGCCATCATAGCGCGTAATTTTTCGTATAACTTTTTTTCAAGTGTTGTATCTTCAAGTGCGGTTTCTTCTAGAATCCATTGGGCAGCTGTACGCATGATATCGGTTAAGTCTATGCTTTTTAGGGGAGCGGGAACAGCGCGTACGGTAAATTTGTTTTCACCAAATAGTTCTATCTCAATGCCATGTTCAGAGAAGAATTCTAAGTGTGGTAAAAGGGCATTGCACTCTTCTGGGCTTAGGGTTACTAGTTGTGGGAAGAGAAGTTCGATGGGGCTTAAATCTTTAAATCGTTTCTCAAAGAGCTCATACAACACGCGCTCATGCGCTGCATGTTGGTCGATTAAGAGAAGTCCATCTTCATTTTCAATAAGTAGGTAGGTGTCCATAAGTTGGCCAATGAGGCGGAAGGGAACTTTTTCAATCTCTGGAGTTAAAGAGTTTTGCTCAAATGTTTGCTCGGGTTCAATCGGGTTTTCGTTAAGTTTTTTTTGGATTGGTGCCATTGGAGCCAACAGTCTTGTGGCCTGTGGACTGTTGGAGTTCAAATTTTGAGTAGGCCGGCTAAAGGAGTCGTTTGAGTTCCAATTAGTGGCAGGACGGAAGAAGGCGTTGGAAGTGGAAGGTGTGGCGTGTGACGGCGAATGTCCTAAATCTTTTAATAGGGTAGCTTCTAGAGCGACTCGAACGCTCTCTTGAATAGCGCGTTCCACGTTCACTGGATGTAAGAATTGCACCTCTTCTTTGCGGGGATGGACATTGATGTCAACTTCAAGGGGGTTAATGGTTAAGAAAAGGGCGGCAATAGGGTATTGTTGGGGTGGTAAAATGTTGTCGTAGCCTTTGATAAGAGCTTGCGCTAGCTTATGATTTTTTACCCACCGGTGGTTTACAAAAAAGAAAATCTGGCCTTTATCATAACGGGTACGAGTGGGAC
>CAYRPI010000019.1:0-8046 GCA_964426225.1 uncultured Candidatus Babeliaceae bacterium
AGCCAAAGTATTGAAAAAAAAACTCTACCCCTTTTCCCTACATTACCCCTTAAGGATTAACTATGAAGCACCCCCTAGCGCTTGTAATTTTAGATGGATGGGGCCATAGCCCTTCCAGTGAATTTAACGCAATTCATGATGGGCACCCCACAACCTTTAACACGCTTCTAAAATGCTTTCCCCACACCTTACTCACTGCATCCGGCCCTGCCGTTGGTCTTCCCGCAGGCTTCCCTGGAAACTCAGAGGTAGGACACCTAACTATAGGGGCAGGAAGGCGCATTCCCCAACTACTAACCTTAATCAATAATGCTATTGATGATGAAACATTTTTTTTACAACCGCAGATTACAGCGCATTTTCAAACATTACAAGAAACTGGAGGTGCCTTACATCTTATGGGACTAGTTTCCGATGGAGGCGTACATAGCCATGAAAAACATCTGCATGCACTTATTCGTCTAGCCGCAGAATATAAAGTAAAAAAAGTATACATTCATGCTTTTTTAGATGGGCGAGACACCCCTCCTCAATCTGCTTCTTTCTTCTTAGAACAGCTAGACGAAATATGCAAAGAATATAAAACAGGCTCCTTAGCCTCTATCACCGGTCGTTGGTTTGCTATGGACCGAGATGAAAACTGGGAACGTACCGTAAAAACATACAGCCTTTTAACACACTCCGAATTGGCTCCAATTCAAAACTGGCAAACCGTTCTTGAAAGTTCTTATTCTAAAAAAATCTCTGACGAATTTATCCCTCCCACAGCCTTACAACCCTTTACTATTCAACCACAAGATGGAATTGTCCTATTCAATTTTAGAGCCGATCGCATGCGCCAACTAACCTCCCTAATTCTTGGCATTCAACTGCCTGTAAAAAAACAGGCCTTCCCAGAGCCCTTTCCACAAAGCCTAAAATGCGCATGGGTAGAAAGCATGGAACGTTACCATTCCTTATTTAAAAACAATGTACTGTTTGAAAAAAAAGAAATAACCCATACCCTTTTAGATCTCCTTGAAGCATCAAAAAAACGTACCTTCTCTATAGCCGAAACCGAAAAATATGCTCATATTACCTATTTTTTCAGCGGCGGAAAGGAGACTGCTCATCCGCATGAAACACGCCTCTTAGTACCATCACAACCAGTAGCTTCTTACGCAGAGACTCCAGAAATGTCTGCTCCAGAAATAACCAAACAGGTGATAAAAGCTTTAGAAAAAAATAACTACGACTTCTTTTTAATCAACTATGCTAATGCCGATATGGTTGGCCACACGGGCAACTTTAAAAGCACGGTTCAGGCTGTTCATTGCCTCGATCAACAACTTGCTATTTTATGGGAAGAGGTGGTTAATAAACGCAAAGGGATACTCCTTATAACTGCCGACCACGGAAAAGCAGAAGAGATGTGGGATCCCTTCTCCTCAGCCCCAAAAACCGCACACACCACTAACCCCGTGCCCTTTATAGGCGTAGGAGTTGTAGGAAAAGAAGCAACACACATAGCCAAAATGACCGAACTTGCAGACATTGCACCCCTTGTAATTGAATTACTACATATACAACTGCCCAAAGAAATGGTCGAAGCCTCGTCTTCGCCGTTCATCAAACAGGCAGGATTAGCCTTATAAAAAACTGAGGCTGAGCAGATTAATTTAGATCTGCTCAGCCCTATAATCTACAATTTCACAACATTTACCTGTTGCGCATGACTTTTAACGCTGCTTCAAAAAGCTTTTTCCATTTTGCATTGGCATATGTCAATTTTTTTGTAATTATTCTTCTGCCCCAAGACTCTCAATTGATGGCATTAAGTAGAGGTTTGAGGTGTTAGTTGTTTCATTCGAATTTTGCTGTGGCTGAGACAAGGAGTTTTGCTGATTATTACTAGAAGATCCTGTTCCTTGATTTTGCTCTGGCTCTTGATCAAGAAAGGAGAGAAGATCTTGAAGGTCTTTTTTCACACTTGTTTTTCCTAACCTATTTTTGCAGCTAACTACAAACTTGGCACAATCTAATTGTGAATCTTTGAAAGATAGTTTATTTAGATCCTCGCAAAATCTACTATAAATACGACCTGGTTTTTCCAATTTGGCAACGCGACTGACAAGAGATCGTACCATTGTCTTAAACTGAATGCAGCTGTTCTTATCAACTATATCCTGTAATACTGAAGTTTCTGTTTGACCAGGTTTCTCAACAAGATAGTTGTAAAAATCAGATGGGCGAGAAATACGTGAATCAAGCAGGTCTATTATTTTAGTTAACTCATTAATGTCTTCCCCTGCATCTACCAAGGCTTGTTTTAAAAAGGCTCTTTTGGCGTTGGCGCCACGACATTTACTCAATTGCAACGAAAGTAAAGAGGGAGCAACTTGCGGAGCGAGCGCTCTTTTTTTGTTAAACTTTTTCTTGGAATCAACACGTTTTCGCTTATTTTGGCTCTTCTTGCTAGACGATGATTGATTTTTAGTAAATACTCCAAATTCAGAGTTGCTTTTCTTCGCTTCCAATAAAACTGTATTTTCAGTGCTTTGGGAGCATATTGTAGGCTCCGAATCAAGCCTATTTGCTGCTAAGAGAAGCATTGATACATTGGAAGTGTTTGGGGCGGTTTTTTTACCTTTTTTCATACCAAATAAATTTTGCTGGGTGCACAAAATAAGCGTTGGCAAAAGAAATAGATAATACTTTTTCATAATTATTCCTTGATTTTAAAACTGTTATTTTTTATTCCACATGGAATATTTATATTAACTTAATTTTATTAAAGAATCAAATTAAGTTGTAAATATTTGGCAAATTGATAAATTCTTTAAGCAAAAATCGAGTGTTTTACTTTACAAACCTAGACTTGCAATTGTTAAACCACTAACCAAAATCGTTAACGATCATTAAGAGTTGGTCGTAGCATCGGGAGTATTTGTGGTAAGGCTTTGTTGCAATTGATTTTGCATTGATATAGGGAACATTTGCAGTGGCGCTTGCAAACCGAGCATTGGGAAAATATTTCTACCAATCTCATCAAGCTGGTTATTTAGAGTCATCTCCGGCTCCTTTAAAACTTTTGACAACTTCGATTGAATATCACGGACCAGTTCTATGCATTCAGTATTTTGAACGGATGAAATCAGTTTTTTTAGGGCTTTGTTAATAAGATGATAATAGTTTAATTTGTATCTTTCTGTACTAAGCTTTCTAATTCGAACAACCACAACCCTTAGAATTTCTTTAAGTTTAGAACATTTATTTTGATAAACAGCGGCCTCTAACAACGACATATTAGTAATAGCGTCTCTTTTGCTAAGTGCATCCCATATTACGGGGAGTTTTCTTTTGCTACCAGGCAACTCTTCAACAATCAACTTCAAATTCTCATAACTATTATCAGAAGTTAAAAGCCAACCATTTAGTTTTTTTGCTATTTGACCAAATATTAATAATCTGCGCTTTTGATAAGTCGTAACAGAGTCGTTAGGAACATTTTTTGAGAACTCACCGGAAACTGGCTCTTTTATAAATATGATTTGAGGAGAAGAAATTGAATTTATTTGGCCCAAATGCTTCTTTGAAGTTTTCCTTTTCTTAGTAATGACACTGTTATTTTTTTCTTCTTCCTGCTCTATTGATTTACGTTTTTTTATAGTTTTTTGGGCAGTAGGAAGACCGGCTGTATTTGAAGATAAGAGTATTTCGCCGGGAAGTGTATTTAAAATTAACTCATCTTCCTTTGGCAATGAACACGTTAAACCATCTGGAAGATCGGCAGAATCACAAATAATTTTACTCTCTTGCTTGCTGCCACTCTGATTCAACTTTTGTTCAGACTTGAAAAGTGTTAAATCCTCCAAAAACTTACCAAAATCATCTTCTACAGCTGTTTGGTTGGAAAATTCACTTAGATTTAAAACATTGTTTCCATCGTTTTCCATACCCTGCAGCTCTACAATTTGTGAAGCAAAGCCAAGAGTAAGCAAAATTAAGACTAACTTTTTCATTTTAATTTCCATTCTTGCGTTTTTTAAGAATAGAATTATTTTAGTTTATTTGACGCAAAAAGCAACTTTTTTATTGCTGCATTATTACGACAAAGCTCTAAGTTTTACCTGTTGCGCATAGCTTTTAACGCTACTTTAAATTGGCAAAGGAAAACTTAATCTCATGTGCAGCCGATTCAGGCGTCATTAATTACCCAAGCTTCACATTACGTCGAAATATTAAAAGCAAGCACATTGCAAAACTATGGAACCTGTGTAAGATAGAGAAAGCTTTTTATATCCGGAGCCGAATTCCAACAATCCCGACGAAACCAAAAAACATACACTAAACTCATTACCCCATTTGCCATATAAAAAGAACCATAGATAAGAATAAATTTTAGCAACATGTTTTCTATTGGTAGTATGGAAAATAAATAAGAAAGTGGAATAAAGACCAAGCCACAGCCCACGAGACGCGTGACCATAACCACCCGCACATTGGAGGCCCCACGTAAAGCACCTGATAAGATAACTTGAGTCAAGTCAAAGAGGGCCAGAATGCTGATCATAGGAAGAACTGGGGATCTTTTTTCAATATCCACCAGTACCACACAGCCAAAAATTAAATTCCTTTTGAATTGAGGCTGAGTAAATCTAAATTGATTTACTCAGCCTCTTTCATATTTTCACAACAATCATCTGTTGCGCATAGCTTTTAACGCTACTTCAAATCAGCAAAGAAGAACTTAATCTCCTGCGCAGCTGTTTCGGGTGCATCAGAGCCATGAGTAGCATTACTACCAATATGCTTACCAAACATCTTACGCAATGAACCAACCGTAGCCTTAAGAGGATCGGTTGCACCCATAAGCGTACGCCACTCTTGGATTGCATTCTCACGCTCAAGAGCCATTACAATAACAGGCCCTGATGTGATGTAATGTACAAGCTCCAAGAAGAACGTTTTGCCTTTATGGACACCGTAAAAAGACTCTGCCTCTTGACGAGTTAGATCCTTTTTTTCCATGCGCACAATGGTAAAACCATTCAACTCTATAAGCCTTATGATCTCACCTGCATGTCCTGCAGAAATAGCATCCGGCTTAATAATTGCAAAAGTACGTTCAACTGCCATAACCATTCCTAATCTTGTGAATCATCATCAGAAACGTAAACTACTTCTGTAACATCCGTCTCTCCAACCGGCTGCTCACTACCCGTACCACGTGCAGCATGCTTTTCAAGCTCAATTTGCAACTGTGATTTCATACGAGATGGAGCGGCTTTTGGAGCTGCATCAGCATGTTTTTCATGTCGAGCTGCAGGGCGTTGCTGTTGCTGTTCACCAGCCTCTTTAACACGTTTTGGACGTTCAGCACCCTTAGGTTTCAAGCTCAATCCAAGCTTATGCTCTTCTTGATTTACTTTAATAACTCTAAACTGTTGCTTCTCGCCAACCTTGATAATATCTTCTACATGCTCAACGGTATTACCAGAGAGCTCAGAAATATGTACTAGGCCTTCGATTCCACTTGGCAAACGAACAAATGCACCAAAGTCAGTAATCTTAGAAACTTCACCTTCAACCACAGAATCCACTGGATACTTGGCTTCTAGATTTTCCCATGGATTTTCATCAAGCTGTTTCAACCCGAGAGAAATCTTACGTTTTTCACGATTAATATCCGTGATAATAGCGCGAACTTCATCGCCCTTCTTAAAGAGATCTGCAGGATGCTTAATATGCTCTGTCCATGAAAGATCAGAAATATGGATGAGTCCATCAACCCCAGGAGCCAATTGAACAAAGACACCAAAATCCGTAATATTGCGGACAGTCCCTGTAATAATTTGGCCAACCTGTAGAGAACCAACTACAGCATCCCATGGATTTTCTTTGAGCTGCTTTATGCTGAGCGACATACGACGATTTTCTTTATCAAGAGAAACTACCAAAGCTTCGATCTCTTGACCCACTTTGAAATGCTTATGGAGATCCGTTATACGGTCTGTCCATGAAATTTCAGAAATGTGGACCAATCCTTCAACACCCCGTGCAATTTCCACAAAAAGTCCATAGTCCGTAATACTTGAAATAGCACCCTTAATACGCTCGCCAACTTTAATGGTATCTGGAAGTTCTGCCCATGGATTTTCAGATAATTGTTTCATACCCAAAGAAATCTTCTCGTTAACAGGATCAAATGAAAGCACCTTAACCGAAACTGTATCACCAATTTTAATGATTTCGCTTGGATGAGCAATACGTCCCCACGTCATATCAGTAATATGCAAGAGTCCATCAACACCACCTATGTCTATAAAGACACCATAATTGGTGATGTTCTTAACAGTACCACGAATAATCTGGTTAACTTGCAAGGTTTCAAGAACTTTCTTGCGGATTTCTGACCGCTGTTCATTAAGGTACTTACGACGGGAAATAATAACGTTTCCACGTTTTTGGTTCACCTTAATAATATGCGCAGTAATTTTTTCACCAACATACTGATCAAAGTCAGAAACGCGCTGCACATCAACCTGAGAACCAGGCAAGAAGGCAGGGATCCCAATATCAACACTCAATCCACCCTTAACCTTATGAGACACAAGACCTTCAACAGGCTTGCCTGCCTCAAAGAGATCCATAATCTCTTTCCACGCTTTAAGCGCTTTAGCTTTCTCATAAGAAAGAACCACATCACCATCAAAATTTTCTAATTCATCGATGATTACTTGGATTTCTGTTCCCTTAACTAGGGATTTGAGTTCAAATTCATTAAACTCATGCACCGGAATAAGTCCGTGCGACTTGAACTTAATGTCGACAAGTACTCCGTCTGGCGTAACATCCAATACGGTACCTGTAATAATGGCTTCTGACTTGTATTTATCAAGGAGACCTTTAAAAAGATCTGTCAGCTCTTGATTCGGCCGAAGACCTTCTTCCTCTTCAAATACATCAGCAACACAAAACTGCGACGGTCTTATTAGTTCTTTTGACATGAATACTCCTGCAGATATCCGCCCTATGTCTACGAGCACTAACGCATCGCTTATACATAGGGATATCTGGGGTTTTTATGGTTATACATATGACATAACTGTCTCTTATTTTATCATAAAAACAGGGCGTTGCCAATTTCAGTTCCCGCAAAAAAATCAATCCAAAAAACTCCGCTCCTTTATTTTTATATTTTTATAAAATCCCCTACTTTTAAAGTTTTTTTGAAATCTTTTTTTGACAAAGTGCTAAAAAAGTGTAATTATAAAGAAGGTTGCATAGCTTTTATAAAAAGCATGCTTGATCTTTCGCTCCTATGCGTTCTTGCAATTATAAGGCCGTATAATAGCGCCTCTTCGCGTGATAGGTGAGGGCCGTGGGTGTGGAAGAGAGTTAAATACTCACCACAACACTAATATTGCACTATCACGTACAAGAACGAAAGAAGCTGACCATACATGAAACAATCTTTTAATGATTTCCCCCTTTTACCTCAAATTCTGGAGCAGCTAGTAGTAGCAGGCTTTACAGAACCTACAGAAATCCAGGAACGTACTATACCTCTTTTGTTATCTAAAGAGCGTATTGACTTCCATGGTCAAGCGCAAACCGGAACCGGCAAAACGCTTGCATTCGGACTGCCACTTTTACACCGCATAGATAGAACCATAAAAGCTCCACAAGCTTTAGTGGTTGCTCCAACTCGTGAACTTGCAGTTCAAATTGCTGAAAGCATTGCACCTTATGCACAAGCTATCGGCGTATCTCTCTGTACTATTTATGGTGGCGTTTCGATGGAGAACCAAGTTCGTTCCCTCAGACGCGGCACACAACTTATAATTGGAACTCCCGGCCGTATTAACGACCATTTAAAGCGTAAAATATTAGTCTTAGACAAACTAAAAACCTTAGTCTTAGATGAAGCAGACATTATGCTTGATATGGGCTTTAGAGAAGAAGTAGACGAAATATTGCACTTCGCCCCTAAAGAGCGTGAGATTTGGCTTTTCTCTGCTACTGTAAAAACAGGCATTCAAGCCCTTATGCGCGAACATATGC
>CAYRPI010000019.1:8056-13846 GCA_964426225.1 uncultured Candidatus Babeliaceae bacterium
CACTGCTTCCGTTTCGGCAAGTAGAAATCAAAGTGGTTCTTCAACAACTAAACAATATTATTGTACCGTGCCATCTCCTTTGAGAATCGAAGCATTGGGTCGTTTTATTGAAGCGGCGTCAGATTTTTATGGCTTTATATTCTGTCAAACAAAAGTTTTAACCAGTGAAGTCGCCGATCAACTAACAAGACGTGGCTATTCTGTTGGTGCACTTCATGGCGATTTAAGTCAAGCACAACGTAACGCTGTCATTAAAAAGTTTAAAGATCGCGTTTACGCCATTGTCGTTGCAACTGACGTTGCAGGACGTGGAATTGATATTCAAGATTTAACCCATGTTATTAATTTTTCTTTACCAGACGATTACGAGAGCTATGTTCACCGCACCGGAAGAACAGGCCGTGCAGGAAAAGATGGTACTGCAATCACCTTTATTGGCAAACATCAATTGCGCGATATCAAGTTAATTGAAAAAAGATTCAACGTAATTATTGAGCCGCTCCAAGTTCCTACGCAAGAAGAACTTATGAAGGGCTGTTTTGCTAAGGCATCTGCGTATCTCGTCTCTCTTGAAAAATTAAAAACTGATTATAAAGAAAAAGATGCTATCGTAGAGTTAATGAGCCAATTTGATGGACCGCAACTTAGTTCTATGTTGGCAAATATTATTCACGAAAAGTTTATTGCACCTGTTGTTAAAGACAGCAAATTTGAAACTAAATTTGAAACCAGCGGCAAATTTGAATCTAATCGATTTGATTCCATGGGCATGTCAAACAGAAATTCTGACTCCGGACTTCAAGAACTTATGTTCTTTGTAGGAACCGATGACGGCGTCTCTCAAGAAGATATTGTCACACATCTCATTGAAAACAGTTCCATTAGCAGAGAAACTATTGTTAAAATACGTATGATACGTAAACGGACATTTGTGCAAGTTCCTGTTCAATCTGCTTCTGTTTTAATGGATGCAGTACGTAACACGTCTCTTGCTGGAAGAAAAATGTTTGGACGCGTTGTTGAGCCAATGCCTATGCATAATGAACAACAACGGCCCGATCGTTTCTTCGCAAGACCTCGTGGTCGTAGAAATGACAGAGTGGTTCGCCACTAAAAAGGGTAGTTGGAGGTCGAGAGTATGAAGAAGCAATTAATTCTTCTGAGCTTATTAATAGCTTTAGTTACAGGTGCTGGCTGTGTTTTCAGGGATCAAACCCCACAAGCACAAGTAAGGCCTCTAATTCAGGAAGATGAACCTTTCATACCCTTTAGATCTGCAAAAAAAAGTGTTGGGCTTACGGTTTTCATTCATGGAACCGTAGGCTCAACCCTAAATATCTTTAATCCATTCCAGTGCTATCATGACTGCGCAGAGGATGACACCTTTAGCATTAAAGTCATTCGACGTTATCGCAATCATCATTCCATGCAATATGATCAAGTATTAGGCGATGAAGGCCTCTGCTTCTTCGAAAATTGCAAATTTGATCCCTTAATTGCATCTCACTACCTTATCCCTATATACGATGAAATAGCTCGAGCCGTCGGACCAGTATGTGATACAGAAGAATACGCAACCTTTGGATGGTCTGGACTTTTAAGTCAAAAAGCTCGCCGTGAAGCAGGTATGCAACTTTATAAAAGTCTTGAAACCTACCGTGAACGCATAGTACGAGAACAGGGCGTCGAACCACTTATACGCATTATCACCCACAGCCACGGGGGGAATGTCGCGCTCTGGATAGCTCAAGCAGAATTAGAAATGCAAAAGCATCTATCCATAGATTTACTTTTTATGTATGGAGCTCCTATGCAAATTGAGACCGCTCCTTTTATTGCTGCACCTTTGTTTAGACGCATTATATCAGGATATTCCTGGGGAGATAGCATCCAGCATCGCGATTGCTTTTCAACGTCTGCTCATAAAAGTTATGCCCGCATGTGTGATGTTGCGGATCTCAAGCAGATTATCTCTGCACATCCTGGATGTATGCGTTGTGACATACGCTTTGCAATCAATGAAAACGAACGACATATCTCCCATACCAATATGTGGTTATGTGGACGCGCGGTACCCGTATTTAAAGAGATGGACCCCCTGCCTCTCATGGTCCTCACTCCACAAATTGTAGATGCTCTCAACGAAAAAACAGGATTTAATCCTGGAAGTTGTTGCACGCACCTAAAAGTAAAACTCTGTTGCAAAGAAGATCGATGTTGGGTCTGTACAGCTGAATGTCTTGATATTCCTAAAAACAAACCCATTGGCAGTTATTTTATAAGATGCGAACGAGAAAATGAAAGTAAAACACTGACAGAATCCCACCATGCAGAAAAAGAAGTATATACCATCATAACAACATGGAGTAAACGTATGAAAGCAGAATGGAGAGGCTTTGATGAATCACGTAATGTTTTATTCAACCGAAAAAATCGTGAAGCTATTCATGATGCCATCTGGGGCAAACCTCCCGTTTAAATGCCTAAAGCATCCACAACTATCTGCGACCAGGTCTCCATCTCCGGATACAACTGTCTGCACACACTGATATCAACCAATTCTCCACTACGTAGCTCTTCTTTTACTTTAATGTCTGATGAATCTCCCTCAAGAAGGTAGATAAACCCGACATGAACTTTCCCCACTTCATTAGAATCGTCGTTCAAAACTCCCAATAAAGAAATAGACACCTTACCCGCATAGTCAACTTCCTCATAAAACTCACGTCGCGCCCAATCAGAAATAGAATCGGTCGTCATATCATCGGAACGAATATGCCCTCCTATGCCCAAAGAATAACACCCTTGTAGCCGTTTTTCACTAGCATCTAATCGCCGTTGCATAAGAAAATAACGGTCCTGGTACCTAAAAACAAGATACGGAATTATCTGCTTAAAACTGGGATCCTGCTCCGCACTACTGCGCGGCATAAACTCTTTTTTTTCAAGTATCAATCGGGCCATATCGCCTTCAGATAATTTTTTAAGACCATGCCATACACCCTTTACAAAAAGATCCGCACGTGGCACTACCAAGACCTGTTCATCAGACATTTAGCCATCCCTTTAAAATATTTTCGCATATCTAACCACGTCCATATATGAGCGTAACAAACGCCCTTATTTTGCCAATCCCATCCTAAAGATTATGTCTGCTTGAAAAAGTTTGATTTTTCGTCACACTTAATAAGTATTTTTATATTGTCCTTAAGGGGCATAACATCTGTTTGAATCACACCCAGGATTTTATCCTGAAAAGATCAAGCACGTATTTTGGGAGTTACTTATGAATGGCTTAACCAACCGTGTGCTAACAACAAGTTTGGCCATTTTTGCCATGCTTTTTGGAGCCGGAAACTTAATTTTTCCCTTGCGTATCGGAATCCAATCCGGAGGGCATGTCTTTACCGGATTTTTCGGATTTGCACTTACGGGAATCTTGTTGCCGGTTCTAGGGCTTATGGCTATTGTATCCTTCCAGGGTGATTACCTTACCTTCTTTGGTCGTCTTGGTAAATGGTCTAGTAATCTCATTATCTTCTGCTGCATGATGATCCTTGGTCCCTTTATCGCAATGCCTCGTATTATGGCCCTCTCTTACGAAATGTTAAAACCTTTTTTACCATCCATGCCTCTTGTTTTTTTTACAAGCCTATTTGCACTCATTGCTTTTCTTATAACCTATAGACTCAACCGATTACTTGATATTATTGGTAAATACCTAAGTCCCATAAAAGTAGTCAGCATTGTCTCCATAATCATAGCTGGACTAGTTACTGCGCAACATTCACAACTCCAACCTATTGATCACCTAGCACTCTTCTGGAACTCTTTAATAAAGGGATATGGAACCCTGGACCTTATTGGCGCAATCTTTTTTGGTTCAATTGTCGTACAACTACTTTCACAATACTCCAGCCGTGCAGAGCATATAAATCTTTCGAAAGCGGTAAAAATAACCGCTATCGCAGGCTTATTTGCAGGACTATTACTGGGAGCAGTTTATCTAGGGATAACGTGTCTAGGCGCATTCCATAGTGACGGAATTACTACCCTAAACGAAGGCGAAATTTTTAGCAAAATTGCATCCCGCATACTAGGCACCTGGGGGGCTGGAATCATAGGGCTCATAGTCTTTTTGGCCGGACTCACCACGCTTGTTTCAATCTCTGCAGTTGTGGGAGAATACGTACAAATCGTATCGCACCAACACATATCCTATGCCTGGTCGGTGGCGATTGTCCTCTCTTCCTGTGCATTGGTTGCAAGCTCAGGGCTTGGCTCACTCCTTACCTATTCAGAACCTTTCATTAATTTCTTCTATCCATTGATTATTACAATCACGGTATGTAATCTACTGTATAAACTTTATGGTTTCAAATGGATAAAGTTACCCGTTGGAATAACCGCCCTAATATCGGCGTGGCTTGTCCTGATGTAATAGGACTGTATTAAACCTCGATGCTTAACAAGATTTAATTTCGAACAAGGGTTAACCTTGAACAAGATTAAATCCTGAATACGAAAGAATGCAATGAGTTACGATTTTAAATCGGTTGAATATAAATGGCGTGAACAGTGGAATATTCATCCCATAGCCCAATCAAAACCTACCGGCACAGGGAAAAAATACTACTGTCTTGATATGTTCCCTTATCCTTCTGGAGCAGGATTGCATGTTGGTCACTGGCGTGGGTATGTTTTATCAGATGTATATTCACGCATAAAATGGCTCCAAGGTTACAATATACTGCACCCTATGGGATGGGACGCTTTTGGTCTTCCAGCCGAAGTTTATGCAATCCAACAAGGTTCTCACCCACGCATAAGCACCGAAAAAAACATTGCTAATTTTAAACGTCAGCTTGCAGACATTGGAGCCATCTACGACTGGTCAAAAGAGATTAATACCACCGATCCTGATTATTATAAATGGACGCAGTGGATCTTTTTACAGATGTACAAAGCGGGTCTTGCATACGAAGCGGATATGGAAGTAAACTGGTGCCCTGTTTTAAAAACTGTTGTCGCCAACGAAGAAGTTGTAGAAGGTCGATGTGAGCGCTCAGGTGCAAAAGTTGAAAGAAAAAAAGTTCGACAATGGATGCTACGAATAACTTCCTATGCAGAAAAACTCCTGGATGGCCTCAATCGGCTTGAATGGCCAGAACGCGTTAAACTCATGCAACGCAACTGGATAGGAAAAAGCGAAGGCGCAACTATTCATTTTTCCGTAGATGGACACGCCTCAGGAAAATCCCTTACATTACCAGTCTTTACTACACGCGCCGAAACTATTTTTGGAGCTACTTTCTTAGCCATGGCACCAGATCATGAATTAGTCGATCTCCTCACGACAGAAGCGCAAAAAGAAGCTGTTGCAGAATATAAAAAAAATATCGCAAAAGAAGTCGGTGGAGTCTGGACTCATAAAAAGAGTGGAGTCTTTACCGGGGCCTATGCAATCAATCCAGTTAATGGAGAACGACTTCCCATATTCCTAGCTAATTTTGTACTTAAAAGCTACGGCTCTGGTATAGTTATGTCGGTTCCTGGACATGACACACGCGACTATGAATTTGCAGAAAAGTTCAAACTTCTAGTTAGAAACGTAATCCAAAACCCTGCAGGAGAGTCTGATGGAGCTTATGAAGGTAATGGAATTTTAATAAACAGTGGCCCTTTTGATGGAATAAAGGCATTCCCCGAAGGCCGCGAACGCATTACAAATTTTCTTATTCAACGCACTCTCGCCGAAAAGCAAGTACGTTACAGTCTGCGCGATTGGAT
>CAYRPI010000019.1:13856-19251 GCA_964426225.1 uncultured Candidatus Babeliaceae bacterium
CCAGACGCATTGGCGCCTGCGAGATTGGCTTATCTCTCGCCAACGCTATTGGGGCGAGCCTATTCCTCTAGTTCATTGCATTAAATGTGGCATTGTACCTGTACCAGAATCTCAACTTCCTGTATTACTTCCCGATGTTGAAAAGTATGAACCAACCGGAACTGGTGAATCTCCATTGGCTGGAATATCTGAATGGGTTAATACAACCTGTCCTACCTGTGGCGGCGCTGCAAAACGTGAGACTAATACCATGCCCCAGTGGGCCGGTTCCTCCTGGTATTTTTTACGCTATCCAAACCCACAGCTTAAAAATAAGCCCTTTGATCCTAAAGATTTAAAATATTGGCTCCCTGTAGATCTCTACGTAGGTGGCATAGAACATGCCATTTTACACCTATTATACGCACGTTTCTATACCAAAGTACGTCACGATCTGGGGCACCTACCTTTTGACGAACCCTTCAAAGAGCTCTTTAACCAGGGCATGATCAACCGTTATTCAGAAAAAACGGGGCTTGTTGAAAAAATGTCTAAATCAAAAGGCAACGTAGTCAACCCCGACGAAATGGTAAAGGAATATGGATCCGATGCCCTTAGAATGTACATGCTCTTTATGGGACCACCAGAGCTTGATTGCGAGTGGCAAGATACAGGGCTTGAGGGTATTAAACGCTTCTTAAATCGCTTTTGGACCTTTATGTCCGATCCAAAAAACCTAGTCTCTGCTGAACAAGAAACTCAAGAGACTAAGCGCTCTGTACACAACCTATTAAAAATGGTTACAGAACGGCTCAATCTCTTTAAACCCAACACGTCCGTTTCGGCATTTATGGAATGGCTCAATAATGCCTTCACAAAACAACATAAACTCTCTCCTCACAGTGCAGAGATGTTACTCGTCCTCATCTCCACAATGGCACCACATATCGCCAGCGAACTTCTAGAAAAACTTTTTAACAAGCCCCTAGAAAAATGCACCTGGCCCACCTATGACCCCTCACTAACCATAGAAGATGAAGTAACTATAACCATTCAGGTAAATGGCAAAGTTCGAGGATCGATTGTTGCTCCATCCGGAGCAGAGCAGAGTCTCGTCGAAGAGAGAGCACGAAACGCAATTGCTAAATGGCTTGTAGAAAAAGAAGTCACCAAGGTCATTTTCGTACCAAATAAATTAATTAGCTTTGTGGTAGTGTAGCCAAGGTTGCTAGGGCTCTGCCCTAAAACCCGCCAGGGACGCGTCCCTGGACCCCTCCTACGCTTGCGTAGGTAATAACTCTGAAGTCTTACTGAGCTACGAAGGGCAAGCCAACTTTTTAGGCATACACTACACTTTACATCCAGTTTATTTACCAGCAACAAAGGGTTTCCTTTGTTGCTGGTTGGCCTATTAGCATAGATTTTTTGCAAAAAATCTATGCTAATCAAACTCCCCCACAACTAACCAATCACAACCACACCAAAAAAAGAATTAAACGGGTCCAGGGCGCGCCCTGGCTGGGTGAAGGGGCAGCGCCCCTTGAGCAAAGGCCTTGCATAAAAAACCTACTATGCTATACTAAAAAAGTATAAATAGTCAAAAAAAAATAACAGCCATTTTTTTACTTTTCGGGATCTTTATGGAATCTTCAGGATTAAATCCTGTTTTCAAACTTCATGCACCGTTCCCTCCTGCGGGAGACCAGGTACAAGCGATAGAAATGCTTGCAGAAGCACGACCTGGCCGCTCAACGTTATTGGGTGTAACGGGATCTGGTAAAACGTATACAATTGCGCAAGTTATTGCAAAGCAGTCAAAACCGATATTGATATTATCGCCTAACAAAACATTAGCAGCGCAGTTGTATGAGGAGTTTTCTCTTTTCTTCCCTGAAAATAAAGTCTGTTATTTTGTTAGTTATTATGACTATTATCAACCGGAATCTTATCTCCCTGCCCAAGACATTTATATAGCAAAAGAAACGCAGATTAACAGCGAAATTGAACGACTGCGTATTGAAGCAACCGCATCTATAATTAATCGCCCGGACACTATTGTTATTGCGTCTGTCTCGTGTATTTATTCACTTGGAAACCCAACGGCATACCGTGAGCTTGCGTTCCCTCTAAAGCGAGGGCAGGCTATAACGCGTGCAGAACTTTTAAGACAGCTTATCTTCATACAGTATATACGAAATGATATTGAGAAAGCAGCCGGTACTTTACAAGTTTATGGCCCTACTATTGAAGTACAATTACCGTACCAGCGAGAAAAATTACGCATTGAACTTCAAGGTAATAGTATTGAATCTTTGCAATGGATTAACAAACAGAGTGGAGCAGTTGAGCGTGATCTTGAAGATGTACTTATATTTCCCGCAAAGCACTTTGTTACTACTCAAGAGAACAAAATTGCCGCATTAAAAAGTATTCGTGCTGAGCTTGAAAGCTATCTCCCTTCTGTAGAAAATCCACTGTACCGTGAACGGCTTAAGGCTCGCGTTGAACATGATCTTGAACTTATCGACCAGGTCGGTTTTTGTTCTGGAATTGAAAATTATTCCTCACATTTTGATGGACGGGAAGAGGGTGCTCCCCCCTTCTGCCTCTTTGATTTTTTTAATGATTTTCTATTGGTTGTTGATGAATCGCACATCGCAATACCTCAATTACGGGGCATGTATGCGGGTGATGCTGCACGCAAAAAATCACTTATCGATTTTGGCTTTAGGTTACCATCGGCGCGGGATAATCGTCCCCTGCAATTTAAAGAGATTGAACAACATTTTAAAGATGTGATCTTTGTCTCTGCAACACCGGGTGATTATGAAATTACACAGAGCTCTATAATCGCAGAGCAAATAATACGTCCTACAGGGCTTATTGATCCCCTTATAGAAATTCACCAAAGAGAAGGGCAACTTAGCCATTTGATAGATGAGATTAAAAAGGCAGCACAAAAAAATTTTAGAACGCTGGTTACGGTTCTGACCAAAAAACAGGCAGAAGAGCTTGCGCGCTTCTTAGAAGGACGCGGCATAAAAGTATGCTACCTGCATCATGACCTTAAAACACCACAAAGGACGGAACTTTTACACAAGTTACGCAATGGCATATTTGATTGTTTAGTAGGTGTAAATCTATTACGAGAAGGGCTCGATCTACCCGAAGTAGCTCTCGTTGCAATAATGGATGCAGATATTGAAAGCTTTTTACGGGATAAACGCTCCCTTATTCAAACCATAGGTAGAGCTGCGCGTAACACCGAAGCAAAAGTCATATTCTTCGCCGATCGTATTACTAAATCTATGCAAAATGCTATGGATGAAACCAATCGACGCAGAACGCTTCAAGTGGCGTTTAATGAGAAACATGGCATTAAACCGCGCTCCGTAACGCGAGATGTTACTAAGAGTATCTCAAAACTTCAAGCAGCAATCGCTTCGGCACAGAAGGGTCGAGGGAAACAGAAAGATCTCGCCTCAAAACCTGATTTTGCTACGCTACTTAAACGAGTTGAAACGCTTGAAGAGCAGATGCAGGCTGCTGCGGCTCAGTTTGACTTTGAAAAAGCCATTACATTACGTAAAGAGTGGATGGAGCTGCAAGCACAATTACGCGCCTGAGGTTAACTCTACTCACCCAATAATTTTATGCGAATATCTTTTAAGACTTCTCTATTTTCTGGCAACACCAAAAGGTCCTTAAGTGCATGCTCAGTCTGACAGATAGGACACTTAACCAAGGGCGCTCTAAGTAAGAAAATCTTTTCATTTATCACATTAGGATCATTTAACGCACGAGCTACTATAGCCTCAAGCAGATTCTCCGCATCGTCTTTTTGTTTTTTTACTTTAATAAGATCATCTCGATTATAAGCAGGATTTGGAGATCTAAGGTAAGCTTTAAGATCTTCCTCAAAATCCTCGCTATTCTGCACGTAATATACCGTTTGCAAAATACTATTTGCTTCACAAATATCGGAAATAGCTTTTCTCACCCGTTCAAAAAAAGAAGCTTCACACAAATTTTTTAGTTCCTCAGGGATCTTAGGCGCTTTCCCATTAGTCAAAACATGCGCCTGAGACAGATCTTTTTTAATTTTCTCAACCAGACAGCCAGAACAACAGGCATGATATTCCGCATCAACACATCCTTGAAAAATTGGATGGAAAATTGCAAGATCAAGTTCATTATCATGTCCTCCAAAACAATCTCCCTTCAATGCAGACACGGGAACAATTTGTTGCGCAAGCTTCTGAGTCACTTCATGCTTTATATTTTTAATGACATCCAATACATTAACTGGATGAACAACGCAATGCGCAGGTCGAAAATTCCAAAGCGGCTTAAGCCAAAAACGCCAAGCACAATACCCTGCAACTCCTAAGCCACAAATGCCAGCACCCCACAGCAACCTTTTGAACAAAAGACTATGTCCGACCAGGCTTACTGGAACAACTGCAGGCACGCTTGCAGGCGCCTTTAAAACTGGTTTTAGAGAGGGAATTCCCTGGGTATCAATGGGGATCTGCATACTCAACATTTCTGCACAAGGCAGAGCGCATAGGGCAAATAAAAGCCCTTTATTCAACATAGATTGTTTCATCTTAATTTCCTCCAAAAATATCAAGGTTTATAACTAACTTCCGAATAAGAAGCCAGATAAAATATACCTCATATTATCAAAAGATAAGTACTCAGTCCATCTTTAACAAAACAAATCATACTTGAAACTCTCGAACTAGTATTGATAAGTAAAAAATACATGCAAAAAGAGGTGTTGACGTATGGAACCTACCTTTCCTATACTCGTTAAGCTTTAAACTGGTTGTTTAGATGAAATTTTGGTATAGGTGATAATCTCTTCTTCTTTCTCTGGGTCCCTTTGCTGTGGTTGGGACGAAAGATTAGATGGTTGCATGGTAAACAGGGGCCCAGAAGTGTTTGTGGTAGAAGTCTGTTGCGATTGACTTGGAAAAAGCTGATTTTCAAAAGTTTGCACTGGTTTTTGCAAATTAAGTAATGAAACAACTGTTTTTTTGATCGCACTTAACCGAAGCTTCGAACCCCTTTTTTTTAAAGCCGCCTCCAATTTTGATTGGATCTCTTGGACAAGCCGTGCACAACCAGTTGTTGGACTGGTCAAAGTCAGATTTTTTAGGGTTTCATTAATAGAGGTGTATTTGCGCAACTTACAGACTGGGTCTTTAAACTCATTAATTTGAACGACCATAAAATTTAGAATTTCTTTAAACTTAACACATTTATTTTGATTAACGGCTGCCTCTAGCACCGATAATCCATTAATAGAATCTTTTTTAGTAAAGGTTTCCCATATGGACTTGAGGTTTTTTTGGTCTGGTAACATTTTGATAATATACTCCAACTGCCTAGCATCATTATCGGAAGCTTG
>CAYRPI010000020.1:0-16641 GCA_964426225.1 uncultured Candidatus Babeliaceae bacterium
TTTCAATATATTTTTTATATTCTTTTATGGTGGTGGCGCCTATGCAGTGTAAGGTGCCTCGCGCAAGGGCAGGTTTTAGCAAATTGGATGCATCCATGCCCCCGCTGCCTGCGGCCCCAGCTCCTACGAGCATATGCAGTTCATCAATAAAAAGAATAATACTCTCTTCGCTCTCCTCAATGGTTTTTAATACGCCTTTTAGGCGTTCTTCAAATTCACCCTGGAATTTTGCACCTGCTATTAAAAGCCCTAAGTCAAGTGAATAAATAGAACTATTTTGGAGGGTTTCTGGGACATCGCGGTTAATGATGCGTTGGGCTATTCCTTCTACAATCGCGGTCTTGCCAACACCGGGTTCCCCAATTAAAACGGGATTATTTTTGGTGCGACGTGAGAGAATTTGTAATACGCGGCGAATTTCTTCATGCCGTCCGATGACCGGGTCTAGTTTTCCTTGGCGAGCCTGTTCGGTAATATTTTGACAGTATTTTTTTAGAATTTCATACTGATTTTCGGCATTTTTGTCAGACACGGTTTTTCCTTTTCTTATGGACTGCATGTGACTAAGAAGTGCGTGACGTGTGAATTTTGATTGTGATAGAAAGCTAGAAATAGAAGGGGGCAAATCGGAGGATGTGAGTGCTAAAAGAATATGCTCTAAACTGATAAAAGAGTCGCCTAAACTAGAGGCCTCTTTTTGCGCCGTGTTAAAAAGATTTTCAAGGCGTTGGTCTGATGCAAGTTGTCCTCCCTTTGCACTGGGAAGGTTGTTAATTTCTTTTTTGACCAACTCTTTTAGTTCTACAAGATTCACTCCGGTTACCGTGTAGAAAGAGCGGCAGAACTCATTCTCAAGGGACGCTGCAAGCAGGTGAAGGGGAAGTAAGACAGGATTGTCTTTACTTTGAGCCTGCTTTGCAGCGTTATTAAAAAGTTCTTGTGCAGAGTTGGTAAGGTTTTCTAAATTCATACTATTACTCTTATGTAGGTGTTGTTTTTACGGGGATGCTTGGCGCAACATAGAACCAATCAAAGAAATTCTGCTTCAATTGCTCTATGGATGCTTTAAAACAGCAGGATGACAGATTGTTCTTCTTGTAGAACCTTTCTATTGCCTTTTCAACTTTTGAAAGTCCATCTATGCGTTGATTCAATAGGTGCATCATCTCCTGGGATGAGTGATGGATAAATTTAAAATTTGCTTCGGTGCATGTCAAGTCACAGATTTTTCGTAGCTCTTTTATATAGTCTATATTTAATTTTGCTAACTCAGATTTTTGTGTAGGCGTCAAAAAACAGTTATTACACATCTCTGGCTTAATAGTTGATACAATAGATGGAGTGAATGTGTGTTGCATGCGTGGAGATGTCCAGGCTCCCATTGTTACGCCAAAACTACCCGTGAAAACGGTACTTGCGAGCACTAATAATAGAGCTTTAAAATTTATTTTATTCATGGTTTACTCCTCGTATTTGAAGGACGCTTAACGCGTGTTATTTTTCCCTACATATTTAGGATAGCATAAAATATTTTCAAATAGAAAGAGAAATTTAAAATAAGTGTAAGTTTTAGCTGAAATGGATTGTTATGTCACTGGATTTAGCCATCTTAATTATGTGGCGGCAATGTTTGCAAGAGCTTTAGAAAAATTAGTGAAGATTTTTGTCTCCTCTTTCCTTTCTGCTTCCCCCTGTTTTAGAAGTATTTTTTCATAATTTGAAACGGCATTGTCTGCCAGGTCGGGCTTCGTTATTCCGCAGGGCGTTAAAATAGTGTTTGTTACGACCGCTCGAATTTTGGCAATTTCTTTATTTTTTTCAACGTCATTTTTTATGTTTATTGCATTGTTTTTATAGGGAATAAGCGCGGTTTCTACATGCTTTGGGAGGATTGTTTTTATTATCTCTTTATCCTTTTGTTTTTTCTGTTTGGCGGCTTCAGTAAGTAGATGTTCGATTGATTTTTTAGCTGCTGCACAGGCCGGATTAGTTTTCAATTTTTCAAAATTTGATGTGAGCTTATCATAAATATGTTTGAGCTCTTTATATCGTGTAGAGAGAGTGGTGAGGGGTGTAGTGGAATCCATGGAATTTAGGTAATTGGTGAACTGTTCTAGTGTAGTCTTTGTGACGTTATTGAGAAAGTTTTCAAGAGATGGATCGACGCCTTTAAAAAGAGAATCTTCGTCGAAAGTCTCTTTTTTGAAGAATGCGGCATCGATGGAAAGCCAGTCAAAAAGGGGAACAAGGGTGGTGGAGGTAGTGATTTTTGTTAAATCAGGCTTTTTATCGCCGGGCCAATACATTGCATCACTTGCCTTTACTGCGAGTAGGTTAAGGTAAAGGTTGCGGTTATACGCGGAGTTTAGAAACGGTAAAATATCGTTTCCAAGGACAGGGTTTACCTTAATAACCTCGAAGTCTAGTATGTTTGCATTATAAATAGTGTAAGCGTCGTACTTGGCTTCTTTAATGCCACTTTCCCAGATTTCTGATAAGAAAAGTTTCTCTGCCTTTTCATCTTTTAGTCGCCGAGGGGAATGTCTCAGGTCAAACCAGTAAAATAGGTACGCATATAGTTTTTTGGGGATAGTTTTGCTAATTACATTTTTTTTAAATGCTTCGATCTCTTGGTCGAAATTATAGGGCCAGGCTCTGTCTGAAATTAATTGAATGTTCTCACCGCTTCCATGTTGGACTTTAGAAAGGTTTGTAAGAAGTTTTTCTGTTTCAATTATTCCTTGGGCGGCTTCTAGAACAGCGCTGTTTATAGAAATTAGTTTTATCAAGATCTCAAGGTCTGTGCGGGATACGTTTGCAAGGGTTTTCATAGCCGCTGCATAATCTTGATTGATTAGTGCTGTTTTAAGTGTTAAGTCGCTGATTGTGTTGATAGTACTTTGCTCTCTATCTAAAAAGATCTTTTCATACTGAGCTACTTTGCTTGTGGCTAGTGCTAAGTTGGTTTTTTCGATTCCACAGGGTTTTAGAATCGTGTTGATGATAGCGTTATACAGCGTTACTCTTGCTCTTACTTTGTCTAGCACTGTTTTGATGTTTTTTGCATGTGCTGCATAGGGTGCATAGAGATTGTCTGCGTGCACGGGGAGTATAGTTGTCTCTACCTCTTGAGTCTTTTTATCTCTGATCTCTTTTGCCTGTTGTAGCAGTTTGTCTATCGGTTGTTTAATGGTATGGTAGGTGGATTTTAGGTTAGTTTTTAGAGTGTCAAAATTAACCTCAAGTTTATTGTAGGTAGCTTTAAATTTCTCATAATCTGCATAGAACACATTATTTTGAGGAGGAGTTGCTTCTTTGATGGTGCTTGCAACGGCGTTGAACTGCTCTAATGTAATTTTAATTAATTCCTTTAAAAAAGATTCAATTGTGATAGATGTTTTTTCGAAAAGGGATTTTTCGAACATGTTGGGTGTAAAAAAACTTGTGTCAATTTCGAGCCCGTTGAATAGGGTGACAAGTCCAGCTGTAGTACTTGTTTCCGAGATATCTGGTTTTTTTAATAACGTCCAGTCTGAATCTTTGCTTTCGTGTACCGCAAGTAGGTTAAGGTAGAGACTTTTATTGTGAGAAGAGCGGAGAAAAAGTAACACGTCGGGTGATAAGGCATTGTTTATGTTTTCAGGGCTAAACCCTAGGCCCGTGGAGGTGTAAATGGTATAAAGGTTCTGGGTTGCCTCTTTTAGAACAGGAGATGGTGTTGTAATGGTAGCCCAGTTTTTCTTAAGAAAGTTGGCTCCGTCCGACTTATCTTTGAACCATTGTATTTTATCTTCTCGATTCTGGTCAAACCAGTAAAATAGGTAGGCGTAAAGAGGCTTGGGGATTTTTTTACTAAGAACGTTTTTTTCAAAAGCTTCAATTTCTTGATCAAAGTTATAGGGCCATGCAGTATTTGAGAGGGGTGGAATTTTTGCATCTACAACATTTACAAATACGAGTGCGAATAATATTTTTATGGTTGCATTAAAATTTTTCATGAGAGGGAAGTCCTTATAGGGCTAGGCTGTAAACATATTTGTCCACTGCACACGCATAGGTGGAGTTTCTTTTTTAAGCATCTCGCGCCATTTTTCATCTGTAAGACGGTCTGCCATGGGGTGTGCAAATTCGTAGTAAGAGTAGACCCCTCCACAAGTGATGCGTAAGCTACCGGCTACTGGTGCGATGACATAGATTTTGTTAATAGCTCCAATTCCTACTTCTAAAATAGTACCATTGGGGTCGGTTGCTACATCGGCAATAAGTGCTGCCGGTTCGGTTTCTGTGTAGGCTCGAGCGTCCTTTTCTAAGTTGATGCGATTGATGAATGAGGTTAAAGTGCCACCAAAATAGTGTATGAGGTCGTAATCCTGCTCGCTTAAGGGAGTATTGGTTAACTCTTTTTCTGAAATAGCCTGACAGTCTTTGGCCAATTTAGCCATATCGGTAAGGATTGACCGGAAATTGTCTGACAATAAGTTGTGAGAGTCAAGGCCTGCCTGTGTCATTGCGGCTAGGGCGGCAAGGCGAGAGTAGACTGCTGGTTGAGGTTCAATGTAGCCACGTGTATCTGGTTTTTCTTTTTTTGGTCCGGGCATTGGACATAGTGCCATCTCTCCATAGGGTTGTTTTGCATACAAAATAGTATCATGTTTAAGCTCTGCCCAACTGCCCATAAAAGATTGCAGCTGCTTGCGCGTCCATGCCTGGTTCTGCATGAAAAATGGCCATCCGTTTTCACGTGGTTCAAGCAGTGGTTTTATCAGGTAGAGCCAGCCGCTTGCAATGGTCTGAATCCATTCTTCTGGTGTAAGTGCAGCGATATTTTTTTGCACTTTTTGGAGAGTTTCTTCATAGGCGGGGTAGTTCTCCATCTCTCCCATTTCCCTTAATAGGGCAACGCTTTCGTCCGATTTTAGTGCGGCAGGAATATCGAGTGCGCGAGGTAAATTGCGGCCTCCGGGTAGGGGTTCAGGCAGTTTTACTTTCGGTGCCATAAGTTGTTGAAAGATGGAGGCGTCTAATACAAAGCGTTGGCCCATTAAACGAGCGCCTTCTGCTGCTTTTTGTGTATCTTGGCCTTCTATAACAATCATAGAATTGATTCGTGGGGGCGGGAGTTTTTTTAGTTTTTCGCTGAAAGTGGTTAATAGGCTATCAGAAGCTACTTTTTTAAGGTCGATACTCTCTCCATATATTTCCTTGGCAATGGGCAGAAGGGCTGGAATAGTTATGTCGTCGCTAGGGCCTACTAGGAATGCGGTTGTTTCGTAGATAGAGGACCAGAGTTTTTTTGTTTCGTCATCCATAAAGGCTCGAGAGAGAAGCAGAGCTGATTGGGTTTCAGAATCATTCCAAAATCTAAAGGTTATGCGGCCTATCCACATCATGGCTTTGAAGTATTTTTTAAGCTCTTCGCTGCGGGTATAATGTCCACGGGGAATGTATTGGGTGTAATCTTCTTTTGCTGCATTGAGATATGCAGGGAGGAATCCGGAGCTCTTTTTCCCAAGGTTCATGATAGGAGATTCGGCGATTCCTGCATGTGCATTAATGAGGGCAAGTTCAGCATCGACTAGGGATTTTATTTCATCTGGCAGGATTGGATTTTCTCCCAGCAGTTTTACGGGAACGGCACATAAGGCGGTGGCACGTAGGGCGGCTTGTTTGAGAGGTTCTTCAGATGATTCGGTGTAGGTCTGGAGGGATTGTGTAAGAAGTTTGTTGCAGAGGGTGGTGAGAGCCGGTAAGAATTTATTGATTTCGAGCTGCTGTAAGAGTTGGTCAAAGATCAGGTGATAAAGGTGTAGCAGGGCATCAACGGTTACAAATAAGGGTATGTCGGCTGAGTTTATGGAAGAGTAGAGTTCATCAAATTCTTGATAAGGAGAGGTAGTGTCGACTACAAAACCAAAGGTTTCTAGTTTTTTAGTGGCCTCTGGGGAGAGGGTAAGTTTCTTTGCATTGGTTACATTAGAAAGATGGGGCGCGATTTTATAGCGTTCTACAGAGGGTTTTATTGCAGATTCTTCAAGATTAAAGGGTGCAAAGAGAAGGGGCTTTTCTCTAGTTTTTTTGTGAGCAATATTTTGGTGAGTGATAATTTGGGGAGAATCCTTGTTTGTTTTTTGTGATTGTCTGCAGCCACTTACTAGTGTTAGGATGCATACAGTGGCTATAAATAAACGAATGGAATGGCTTTTGGCCAGTTTCATAAGACTCCTTTTTCCAGAATTAATCTTGTTTTTTGTGGACTTTCTGGTAGACAAGTTCACCTTATCAGGTTGTCTTTAGGAGTGCAAGTGGGCTTGAAGTTTGACGACTCTATTTGTTTATTGAGAATGCGGATACAAACACTTTTTGCAAAATTTTTAGCCAGAGATCAGATCCATCCAGATTAAGTCCTGATTGCTCGATTTTCCATGGAGCTTTTGAACTTGCTCGAGCGGCCTTGAGAAGCAGGACAGTTTTTTGGCTTTCCAGCGGACGGCTTGTAGTGATCGTATAATCTGCAGATTTAAGAAAGCTTTTTTGGGATATTCTTTTGAATGAAAATTTTTCTACAATATGGGGATAGAGTAGAGTCTCTAGTTCGGGATCCTTTGTGGAGAAGAAGGGGTAGAGGTAGAGTTCTAAATTTTTGAAAAATTTTTTGATGTGAGGCTCTGTGTCTTGTAGTTCGTCTAGACTAGGGGTTAATTTTGATGAGGGTGAGAGGGGAGTGGTGCCAAATTTGTAGCATTTAAATTCCTCAGGTAGCATGTGGGTGGGATCTGAGTAAAAGTACATTCCAAAATGGGAGGGTTCTCCAAAGATTTTGTAACTAAGGTAATAATCCCACCAGCCCAAACCTGATTCTGATTCTGTTAGCCCAAGTTTTGTATAGAATTTATTACGAATTAGTCGCTGTTCTGTGGATGAGAGAGAGGTGTAACCAACCCATTTTTGGGGGGCCGTTACTTCTGAGGAGAGCAAGTAAAAAATAAAGGATGTACCCGTTTTTTGTGCCAGCCTTTGGATGGCATGGAGAGTCTCGTGCATCAGCAATTTCCCAAGGCCCTTGTGTTGGCAGTTGGTTTTTGTGGTTATATAGCTTACATAGACCGAGCGTACTTTTGGTTTGCTCGTTAACTTGCAGGTAAAGGATATCCGACCGATATGCTCGTGCCCCAAAATTAAACTCTGCTGTCTGAAAAGATCTATTTCACAGGAGCATTTATTAAAAAAAGAACCGTATGAAATAGATGTAATTCGTGGAATAATTTTGTTTGGTTTTTTGGATGTTTTTAATCCTTGTTTAAGGTTTTTATAGAGCGCGGGGATTAGGGGGTTTAAGGGTGGCGTGACTTTAAAATCTTGGGAGCAGGGTTTTGTCAAACAACCACTTGCAGTCATAATAAAAAAAATGAAATATCGCATGTTATGCATTTCAGACCAGAATGTTGGGGTTGAAACTTCAATTAAAAAATTCAAATATTGATTTTCTCGACGGTGATTTGTTATTATAACTTTAAGAAAATATAGTAACAAATCACCGCAGTTTAAGTAAGGCGGCGTAGGTAGTGCACGTTTTTTATGGAGGTAGTGGGATGGTTATGAAGAAAATGGTCCTAAAACTCTTTATTGCTACAGTTTTTTTTGCAATTTCAGGATCGACATTTCTTATTGGAATGGATAATAGTGTCTCCTATAAGGGGGAGGTCGATTTTATAAGAGGTTCTCTTGCCTTTGAGTTGGGATCGGTGAACCTGAAAGATCCTTGGGCTATTAGTCAGACCCTTTTTGTTCTCAGAAGAGCGGAAGGTTTTATTGACAGGGAGGTCGGAATGGCTGCGACTACAAAGAAAAAAATTGAAAAAGCAGTTGCTGCAATTAAAAATGCCCTAGAGCAGATGCAAAAAATATCGAGTAAGGAAAAACGTAAGCAAGTAGCCCAAGTGCAATTGCAGAAGCTTATGTCAGTGCAAAAGAGTATGCACAGAGGAGTTTTTGATGTTTTCAAAACTCCAACAGAAATTAAGGAGGCATTGGATATCGCGCTTGAATCGTTTATCAGCAACTTGAAGAATGTAGCGTAGCTCGTCTTTCTAGAGCTTTAAAACTTCTGTTGATCTTAAAAATGTGGTGGCTATTGGCATTAAATCATTTATCAGTACTATTGAGAATTAGGTGTTGATAAGTAGTTGAGCTTTGTGTGAAGTTAAAAAGTTTTAGATATAAAGGATGTGGTTATGAGTAAGTCGATAGTTATTATTGGCGGTGGGATTTCGGGGTTGTGTGCCGGCTGTTTTGCCGCGGAGCGCGGGTACAATGTGACCATTTATGAGCAGAATTCATTGCCTGGAGGTCTATGCACTGCGTGGAAGCGGGGTGACTATACGATTGATTTTTGCATCCATTGGCTTACTGGAGCTGCGGGTAAAGAGAATGATCTCTTTAAAGCGTGGCGTTCATTAGGTGTTATTGATGGGCTTACGTATGTTTTTCCTGCTGAATTTATGCGTATTGTGGGGAGAGACGGGACGGTTATCAGTTTTTCAAATGATTTAGAAAAACTTGAGGTGGATCTGTTAAAAATTGCTCCAGAAGATGAGCGAGAAATTAAGGCTTTTATTAAAACGGTCAAACGTTTTGCACGATCGCAATTTGGTCTGCAGCAGCCAAAAACAGTAGCGGGGCGGTTGGCTTTATTGCCTCGCTATATTCCATTGCTTTTCGCATTCAAAAAATATGGTCGGATGACCTTGGCAGATTTTGGGAAGCTCTTTAAAAATCCTTTTTTATCTAATGCCTTTGCCTCCGCATGGGATCCGCGGCTTTCAGCGATGATACTTTTTGGTATGTTGGCGTGGCATAAGCTTGGAATTTGTGGGTATCCGCTTGGTGGCTCCAGTGCGTTTACTGGTGCTCTTGAAAAGCGATTTCTAGAGCTGGGAGGAATTATACAGTATAAAAAGACCGTTACTAAGGTGTTAACTGAAAACGGTAGAGCGGTTGGGGTGGAGCTTGAGAGTGGTGTTTGTACGGCTGCGGACTATGTTATTTCTGCTGCGGATGGGCATCGGACTTTTTTTGAGCTTCTTGAAAACAAGTTTACGAGTCCTGTGGTGGCGTCTTATTTTAAAGAATTGCCTATATTTGGTCCTCTACTCTTTGTTGCCTTTGGGGTTAATCGGACATTTTTGGACTTTCCGCAGCAGTTAAGCGGCACGATATTTCATATTCCAACAACGCGTATAGCAGATCGTGAGCATGATTGGTTGCAGGTAAAAATTTATAATCAGGATTCCACGCTTGCCCCAGAGGGTAAGACGGTGATAACGGTTTTAATTGATTCTGATTATGATTATTGGAATCGGCTTTCACAAAATCCGGATGAATATCGTGCGGCAAAAGACGTGGTTGCAGGTACTATTGCGCAGCTTCTGGATCGTATTATACCCGGTTTTGCAGCACATATTGAAATGCAGGATGTGTCAACTCCGGTTTCGGTAAACCGTTATACGAGTAATTGGAAAGGGTCCTACGAGGGGTGGTTGCCAACGCCTCGGGCTATCATAATGCATATGGATAAAGCGGTGCCGGGGTTACAGAATTTTTATATGGTGGGGCATTGGGTGCAGCCAGGGGGAGGCCTGCCAAGTTGTGTTATGACGGCGCAAGAGGTGGTTAGAATGCTCTGTGAACAGGATAAGAAGTAATATTAATTTAAAAAGTCGACTTAGATTTTTTGGATTAACCATGTCCCTTAGAATTACGTTTTTCGTAAGTTAAGAGACATGGTTAATCCAATTTTGTTGTGGTTTTCTATTTTCAGGACTTAGTTCTGTTCTTCAAAGGTAATGTGTGAGTTGTTTTTGAAAGATATCCCAAGATCATGCAATTGTTTTTTGTTGAATTTACAGCGTTTTGCCAAATCTTTTAAATTCTTCGTAAGCATGAGCTCATCATTTGTGTCTAATTTTTTAATCCCAAGCTTTTTACAGAGCTTAATTTGTTCTGGGCTGAGGGGAAGGGTCTCGGATGCCAGGAACATCTCTTTGTATCGATCCATTAGTTCTACGAGTTGGATATAAGGCCTGGAGATTTCTTGAAGGCCTGTTACCAGGTTTTCTGATAGGTTTGGAAAGAGACAATTTTTGGCGCACACTAAGGTGAGAAAAAGCTCCAATAAGGGCGCTTTAGAATAATTTAGTTCATCAAATTTTGTTGATTCGCAGGGAACTAGTAATTCAAAAAGTTTAGCCTGTTGTTTCTTGCCAAGAAGTTCATATGCAGATTGTCCAACCATGTTCGTTTCTAAGAAGGGATTGGCGCCTTTTTTATTAGAAGTTTGATTGTTTCCGGGGCTCTGGGTCTAGTGCTACTGCAACAGGCGTAAAAGAGAGGGGTTGTTGAGTTGATTTCGTTTTTTTCGCTGACATTTGCTTTGGCCGCGAGCAGGGCGGAAACGATTTCGGGGAATACTTTACCACAGGCGTAATGGAGAGGCGTGCTGCCCGACGTGCCGCGTTTTGCGTTGACGTTGGCGCCGGCTTTAATAAGAAAATTAACTATTTCTTTATGACCCATTAAACAGGTGAGATGGAGTGGGGTATAGCCCGATTTATCCACTGTGTTGACGTCGGCTTTGTGTACTGTAATGAGTTCTTTTACCCTTTCTAAGATCCCGGCCTTTGCGACCTTAAGAAGCTCTTTGTTGGCTTTCTCGAGGGTAAGGAGTTGTGAGTTACTGCTTTGCGTAATTGTTGCTGTTAGAAGTGCACAGATGGTTAGGCATAAACAGGATTTAATCCTGGAAATTGAGCGTTTTGTGAACATGATAAATTGCTTTCTTTTTTTAAATGGTTTATTTGGTTACTATAGGTTTTTAGTTTTCAATTTTTGAAGACTAGTTTCAGGTCGTTGAAACACTTATTTACACCTTGTTTTTTCAGGGATTTTGCTACTTGTTCCAAGTTGTTATAAAAGTAGAGGGTGTCTTTTGCAAGCACTAATTTATCTAGGTTTTCTAATTCAAGGTTGTTCCAGCAACTTTTAGCGGGTAGCGCCATAATGCTTCTGGTATGAATTTTGTTTTCCTTCCACGTATTTATTGCGGCCTTGAAAAAAGGTACGAGAAGGAGGTAGTGTTGTGGGGTATTTGTAGTGGGGGTTTCTTCCAGCAATGCTAAAACTAGAGTTGTGACGATTTGCAGATTGCTTGTCGTTTTTACAGCATTCTTTTTAAATGGAATTATTGATTGTGCGAGGGCTTCTTTTCCTTGTGTTAAAAGAACGTCAAGTTCATCAAGAGGAGTTTGTCCGTGGCAGTTTATTTTCTTGAGATTGGCTCCAGCGTTAATTAGGATTTTGATTATTTCTAAGTGGCCCTCAAAGCATGCTTCATGCAGGGGAGTGTTTTGTCCATAATCTTCCATGTTGACGTCGGCACCAGATTTAATGAGAGTTTTGACTATTTCTAGATGGTTTTTCGTGCAAGCTCTTTGAAGTGCTGTTTCGTCTAGGGAACATTTTTTGTTAAGTTTGGCGCCAGCTTTGATGAGAAATTTAACTGGTGCTAAGTGGTCGTTAGAACAAGCATTATACAGGGGGGTTGAATTGCAAATTCCTTCTGTGTTTACGTCAGCATCGCATTCATTTACGAGGCGTTCAACTTCTTTTAAATCACCATTTGCTGCAGCTTCGAGGAGGGCTTTGTTGTTATTTTTCTTGTTGATAGAATTGGTTGTTTGTGTTGTGGTGGTCATGGTTTGCATGGAGTTGAATGGAT
The DNA here is from genome assembly GCA_964426225.1 of uncultured Candidatus Babeliaceae bacterium. GTDB lineage: Bacteria > Babelota > Babeliae > Babelales > Babelaceae > UBA12395. The sequence goes on from CAYRPI010000020.1 coordinate 11,774, forward strand.
TATTAGAACTTGGCGAAAAAATTAATCTTCCATTGAATCCGTAGGACGCTCCAAACCATAGTGTCTTTGGTTGTTGCAATGAGGTTACAGTGGTCTGGAGTTGGTTTATTAATCTCATAGCTCCCGACTCTTCCGAAGCGGTGGTCGAGGTGTTTGATGAATTACTGCCCTGTGCACTTATTCCCGTAAGAAGTGTGCAGAGGGTGAGGGTTAAGCAGGATTTAATCTTGGAAATTGAGCGTTTTGTGATCATGGTTAAATTCTTTCTTTTGGATTTGTCGACTTTTTATGTGTCATTTCAATTTATTGAGCAGTTGTTTTTCTCTACCGAGTCGGAATCATAGTCTGAGGGCTTGATTTGGACCCAATCTTCAGAATTATAATTCGAGGCATTGCCGCCGAACGAGATTTTGAGATCCTTGAAGCGCTTATTTGCCCTCTGGCATTTTGCCACCTGCTTCAGATTTTTGTAAAAATAAACGGTATCTTGTGCGAGTGCGTTGTCTGAAGGGTCAAGTTTGAGCTCGAGTTTGTTTAATTGGTCCTTAAGTTGCTGGGTTATGTGGATTCTGGAGTGGATTTTGTGATCTTTAAAAATTTCTAGCGCTCTCCTTAAAACGGGGAGAAACATGAGATCTTCTTTTGAAAATCCAGAAATTGGTTTTTTCTGTAGTAGCGCCATTACTAAATCATCCGGGCGCCATGTGGATTTGTGATGAATCATCTTCGAAAAGTATGGTTCGTAGGGGAGTGGGACGATGGCTCTTACAAGGTTGTGTCGGTCGTTCGCGTTTAATGATAATACGAAAGGGTCTGCCCCTGCGTTGAAGAGGGCTTTGATAATACTTAAATGTCCTTTCTTGCATGCTATCTTAAGTGGTGTATCACCAAAATCCCCACATGCATAGGGGTCGGCGTCTGCCCTTAGAAGAACTTTAACTACATCCAAATGACCGTTTTTGCACGCGATACAAAGATTTGTTCTATAAAAAGTGTAGGTAAAAAGCCCTGAAAAAGAGCGGTAGATACTGGTGAATAGTGTGGGTGGCCCGTCTTTTTTGAGAAACTGTGCGCCCTCCGCGATGAGAAATTTTACTACCTTTGCATGCCCCTTTTCGCATGCTACATAAAGGGGGTAGCCATGCGTTGTGTTAACATCAGCGCCCACGGCGACAAGGTGTTTTACGCTTTCGAGCTTCCCGGTTTCTGAGGCCTTGACGAGAGCGTTTGATAAATTACTGCTCCGTGCTGGTAGCGTCAGAGCCAGAAGTGCGCAGAGGGCTAGGCTTAAAATTGATGGTTTTGTAATCATGATTAAATCTTTCTATTTTTTATATTTTATTTAATAATATAGAATTAGTGCTATATAAATTCTAATAAATATTTCATAAATTGTCAAAAAGTAATTCCAACTAACGCCCTTCTTTAAAGACGGCGGCCCTTTCTATGGAACGTAATGGCAAAATGGTGTGCATAATCCCTAAGGGCTATGAGTAGTCGTCCCATAGGAGTGTGCAGTGTTAGCACCGTTCCTTCGGGGTGCGCATCCGAAAAAAGTCGTTCTTCTCGTTTTGCAAGACTTATGCAAGGGGTTGGAGTTATTAGGGGGATAATGGCATTTCGTTGCCCTTTGCCTCCATCTATGAGCACGAGGTGTGGTTTGTCCTCTGGGTGTCGGTAACGTCTGAGTACAATTTCTCGTAGGGCAGCGTAGTCATCTTGGTGGGGTACTGTTTTTATAAGGAAGTGTCGGAAATTTTTTTTATCTGGAATGCCGTTTGTAAAGCGGACGCAGGAGCCGACAAAACCATGCCCTTGAAAATGTGAAATATCAAAGCAGTCGATGGTATGGGGTCTCTCTTCAAGATTTAGAAGTGCCATAAGTTCGTCTGCACAGTTATTATAATCGTCCTCTAAAGGGGTATGTAACGCGCGTTCAATTTCCGGAATATAGCGAACATAGGAGAAATGGGTTTTTAGTACGGCAAAAATTCTTTCAAATTGTTGCATGCAGTTGTAAAGGGTCAGAGCCTGTTCAAATTCGAGTTTTGCATTGTGGGCATTGATCTGTTCTTGAATGCATGTCATGAATGCGGCGTGATTTCCTGCCATGACATTTTGTGCAAGTTCAAGTCGCATAAGATATTGTTCCCTGTTAAAGTCTTTTCGACAGGAGCCAGCACAGCGTCCTATATGAAAATCTAAACATCCATTATCAATCTGTTTGCCACAGAGGACGAGGGTGAAATTACGAATTAAAAAATCATAGAGGCTGCGTGCGTCTCTTCTTTGTAAAAAGGGCCCAAAGGAGCGGCCGGGATTTTTTTTGTCTAGTGTTCGAACTATTTCAAGTGTGGGGAGTCCTGTTTTTGGTCTTGTGAAAAGTAAGTATACAAAGGGATTACCATTTTTTAGCAGGATGTTATAGGGCGGTTGGTACGATTGTATTAGGTGCGCTTCTAAAAGCAGGGCCTCAATGGGATTGCGCGTGACAATGTAGCCAATTTCGGAATGCTCATCCAAAAGTTGTGCTATTTTCCCATCAGAATCACGTTTTTGGAAATAGGAGGACACGCGTTTCCTAAGATCTTTGGCTTTTCCAATATACAAAATGGAGCCTGCTTTGTTTTTGAATACATAGACGCCTGGAAGATGAGGGATGGTAGAGGTTTCTGTCATTGTTAGGATACCCGTAAGGGATTGATCTTTTTATTTCTAATATAACAGAAAACCAAGAGACGTGCAAGCGGGCTGGCTTGGCTATTTATACGGGTCTAACTCTTCTTTCCATTCGTGCGCCCAATCGAGGAACTTTTTGTGTAAAGGGTTAGGTTGTAGTCCCAAGGCTAGGCCTGTAAATAGCGCAGAATATATTACTCCTGCCCCTAGGATAATATCAGTGCAGAAGGGTAATCCTGGCATGAGGCAATGTTTTAGCCCTATTCCTAATGCCAGCGTGCCGCATGTTGCAATTGCAGTAGTAAAAAAACGTTCTTTATAAAAATTCGTCAGTGTGTCGAAGCTTAGGTTAGGAATATCGCCGTTGTATAATGCTTCCATATCGACTTTTGAATATACATTAAAGTCCTCTTCAAAGAGTGGGGTGTTCACATTTAATAGGTCGATAATTTTTTGTGCCACTCCTTTTTTTGCTAACCATTTTTTGAGGAGCAAGGTTTTCTTGGTAAAGGGTGAAGTACCATAATTCACTACGCAACCCGTAGATATAAAGTGATTTTTTAGGCCTTCTGGTAGTCCCTGAAAAATGGTAGTAAGTTTTTTGTTGAGCGTTAAAATCTCCCTTTTTTTCTTGGTTGACTCAAGTATTTTAGCAAGTTTTTGGTGTGCAAGAGATTTAAAATGGGCTGTCTCAACCGTGCGCAGGAGGTTGGAATGCTTTTTAAACCAGTCGAAATTTTTTGCTGCAACCCGTTTCTCTATAATAGGGACCAAAAAACGGACGGTCTTTTCATTGATTTGGAAAAAGGCCAGAACTCTTAGCATTCTGAGAAATTCACAAAACTTGCTATGTGTAAGGTGCCATTTGGCTCTTTTTAAATCCTCTCGCAGGACAGCATTTAGGAAGAGTCTTGTTTTTTTGGTATACACATGATCTTTTTTATACGCTCTTACAAATGCAGCGGCAGCTCTTTTTTTGGCTCCTCTTGTCCCATCTTCAGCGCTGTCATTAATTATTTCGGAAACAGAATCTGCTGGTTTGAAAACGAGACTACGCATGGCATTAACGTGACCAACTGTGACCATGCTTAAAATAGCCAAAAGCGAGATGGTTAAGAGGATTCGTTTTTCCACAACATTTTTCCTTTTCTAAATAAATTTTGTGCTACTTTAACATTCAATAATAAATTAGCACAAACTTCAGTAATTAATCTATCCATTTAGCTTATTGCTTTCAAGTTTTATCTTGAGGGTTATCAAGTAGATTGCTTTGAAGGTAAGGTGTTTTGTAAGGCAGGAAGGACCAGGTCGTCCACCAAGGTGCCTGCTTGGCTCCATGGAATAGCCGTGCCTTTTGATCGAATTTGTTTTTCAGATCCGGCATAAATAAGAAAGCTAGTTTGCGCGGGGTCTTTTTTAGGATTTTCACCATATACAATCTTATTCCACTCAGAGATTCCATCAAAAAAGTCACTTGCGACACGCCCTCCTGCCTTTATTTCGATCGGAAATAATTTTCCACTCTCATCAATTAGACAATCTATCTCAGTCCTTCCATTTTTATCTCGCCAAAAATAGAAAGGGGGTCTGGAGCCGCGGTTTAAATATTGCTTTGCAATGTCTGTAATAATGCAACATTCAAAGAGACTTCCCCAGAGTGGGTGGAGAACAAGATCTTGGGCGGATGAGATGCGCAACAAGGAGCATGCAAGTCCGGTATCATAAAAATAGAGTTTGGGCATTTTGGTTAGCCGCTTACTAAAATTATTAAAATAGGGCTCAAGCAAAAATATGATATAGCTAGCCTCCAACAGCGAGATCCATCGTTGTGCTGTAGAAACACTAATGCCGCACACAGAGGCTAAATCTGAGAGATTAAGAAGATTTCCAATACGGGCTGCGCAGAGTTGAAGAAATTTTTGGAAGGTACTTAAATCTCCGATATTTATAATCTGGCGCACATCCCGTTCTACGTAGGTTTGGATATAAGAAGGGAATAGTATTCCTGGGGTAAACTGTTCGTTGTAAAGTCGAGGATAAAATCCATTGAAAATGGTTTCTGCAGGATTATTTAGCAATAAATTATTCTGGGCAAGTTCCGCTAGAGAAAGCGGCTGTAACGTAAGAATTCCAATTCGTCCTGCTAAGGATTGCGTTATGACTTGGTTTACTAAAAAATTCTGTGAACT
>CAYRPI010000020.1:16651-19021 GCA_964426225.1 uncultured Candidatus Babeliaceae bacterium
TGGTTAAAATAAAATAATTTTTTCTTTTTTTTGCATCCACATCCAGTTGAATGTAGGAAAGGATCTGGGGCGCATACTGAAATTCATCTATTACCAATCCATTTTCGTTTGCATAAGACGTTAAAAAACGCTCTGGCTCCTGAATTGCAAATTCTCGGATTAGAGGATTTTCTAAGGAGACAAATGCATGGTTTGGAAAGGCGATCTGTGCCAGCGTAGTTTTCCCTGATTGACGAGGCCCTAAGAGCGCAAGAACAGGAAAGTTTGCAAACTTTTTTAACGTCTTCTCCAGTATGCGGGAAAACATGATTCAACTCCTTTTTTAGAATTTAATTTATTGTGCTACTTTAACATTCAATACAATTATAACAAAATTAGTTTATAGAATGGAAGAATAGTGGGGGGATTCATTTTTTATTGCTGATTTGTAAAAAATAATGTCAACGCAAGGTGAAAAGTTCCGGTTTCTAGCAAAGTAAAAAGTTCCGCTTTTTTAATTATCAACGACGCCTCAATCGCCGGCGTGGCGAGCTTCATCCTACTCTCCCTTCTAGAGGTGGATGTTTAATTTCCCATTTCACTGGTGGAAGGCCCGAGCCAAAGCGTTTTGCAGATTCGCTTGTTTTATGCGGTTTATACGGTGCGCATGTTTTTTCTATCATAGGTTTCTCTGGTCGCGTCTCTATTTCTGAGAAGTTAAGCGGAATGTCACGAATAGACAATGTAATACGACCATCAAGATGGATTCTAACTACAATCTCGTCCTTTTCGCGAATAAGAGCTTGCTGTTGATCATGTAATTGAAAGATTCTTTTCTCATATTGGATTGTAAAATTGTTTGCCACCTTGCGCGTTTCTTTAGTGCAGAATATTGCCTCAAGATCGTATGCAATAATGGTTCTGTGTGCATCGCCCTTTTGCGCAGGTTCGACCGCAAACTTTCGATTATGCCGTTCAATAAAATCACTTTCACGAAGAAATCTATTTGCCTCCTCAATCGAAGAGACGTTTGCAAGGCGCATTTCTTTAACTAAGCGATCCTGGAATGTCTGATTTGCTCGTTCTACACGCCCCTTTGCTTGGGGACTATTGGCATAGACCACTTCGATTCCAAGCTCAGCCATGGCTCTACCCCATTGGGTTAATTTTGTGCGTTCTTTGTTGTTGAGGTTTACGTGGAATGAACCGCCATGATCGACATAGAAGCACTTTGGGCGCCCATATTTTTGGATGTAATTTTTGGTAGCTCTCATAAGTGAATTGATTGACTCACTTTTTGCAAATTCAAGCCATAGAATTTTGCTGGTAGCATCGTCAATAAAAACAAGCAGTGTGCACCATTCTCCGCGCCCTTCGAATCAGTCATGCGGCGACCCATCGCACTGCACCATTAATCCAAGCATTACGTAGCGCTGACGCCGTTTTCTGTGTTTGCGGCGTTTCGTCTTTTCCTGGTGAATTCCAGCTCGTATCATTGCTTTTCGTATTGTTTCTTTGCTGACTTTAATTCTGTAAATATCGAAGAGCTTTTCGGCGGTGAGCGTTGGTCCAAAGTCATGCCACTCAGTTTTTAACAAGTTGATAGTAAAAGCTTCCTGCGCTTTATCCCAACATTTTTCACTTGGCTTGCCCCTACTTTTATGCATCAACCCGGCAGCACCTTCTGCCAAGTATCGCTTAACTTTTTTTCGAACCCAGCGAATTGTGACCCCAAGCCTGTATGCCGCAGTTCCCTGCGTTATTTCGCCTTTTTTATACTCTTCAAAAACAGTTATTTGTTCAAGTTCTTTTCGACTCATGATAAACTTTTCCATATAAGTTCCTGTTTTAGGTTTTTTGGTCTTTTTTGTTACAAACCAAATTACCCTAAAACCGGAACTTTTTATTTTGCTCTACATGAGGAACTTATCACTTTGCTCCAACATTGTTTTTGAATAATACATTATCTCAGGATTAAATCCTGCTAAGATTATGGTAGGGTAAATTACCGGGCGAGAATTCCTGACTGTTGCCCCTATAAAGAGCAAGGTGTTGTGCAACTGAACAAGGAGGAAAGAAGATGGAAGAAAAGAAACGGGTATCTTTTGGGATCAGTGATTTTAAAGAGCTTGTTGAGGGAAATTATTATTTTGCAGACAAAAGTTTATTAATTAAAGAATTTCTTCTTGGCGCGAAAGTTACTCTTGTTCCTCGTCCTCGTAGATTTGGTAAGACTTTAAATATCTCTATGCTCAGGTATTTTTTCGAAAAACAGGATTCTTTGATACAAACCACTCAGGGTGAACGGTCTTTGTCCTGCCGTCACTTATTCAAAGACCTTGCGATTGAAAAACATCCGGAGTGCATGGCGCATCAGGGCCATTATCCCGT
>CAYRPI010000021.1:0-4686 GCA_964426225.1 uncultured Candidatus Babeliaceae bacterium
AGATTAATGTATCACCAACCAGTGAATCTATTTCATCAAAAAGGATAACCAGGGGTTTTGATGAATTTTTTGCCCACTCGTTCAACATACTATTCAGACTCGAACCGGTAAAATTTTCTTGTTTAAGAAGCTGGTCAAGATACGCAATAATGTGATGTTCTTGTGGAAGCTGATCTTTTATTCGGGTAAAAAATTGCTCTAAAATGGTTGCCATACCCTTAACGTAGTTACTTCGTGCCGCTTGGGCCGATTCAATATTAACGTATAGAGCGTTATAAACACCCTCTGCATTAAGTATCTTAGCAAAGTTAATCATGGTTGACGTTTTACCAGTTTGACGAGGGGCATGTAAAATAAAATATTTTTTTTGCTCAATAAGTAACCGTAGTTCTTCTTCATTCAGCCGTTCTGCTATTGGCAAACAATAATGATCTTTCGGATTCACCGGCCCTGCAATAGAGAAAAATTTCATACCAAATCCCAATTTCCTGTTAATACTTTTTGGTCATACACCACCTTTAAAAGTCTATCCGAAAACCGAAAATTTTTATTGTGCCCTAGAAAAATCCCCCTAACAAACATCTACAAAACCACTACTCACCCAGCCTTAAAACAGTCTTATACTCCTGAACATCAAGAGGAACACACTCGTTTTTAATGCGCTGGAGATAAAAGGGACGAATATCTTTTTTGGGCAAATTTTTCCAATACAACTCTACAAGCTGACACTTATCCTTAGAATCACTATGGTCAAAAGTCCGATTAAAAAAGCGAAGCCACGCGCTAATACCCTGGTCCTTCTTTAGCATACCTAAAAACAAAAGCCTTTCCCCAAAGCTCCCACTATCAAGACGCTTCTCCGCAATAGTCTTACACAAAACCTCTTGCGTATAATAAGTAAATCTTTTATAAGCCTCTATACGCTCATGCACATGCGCAATATCAAAATATTTAAGCAACTCCTGCCCATAAGCCTTTATCTGATTACAAAAACTCTTGCCTGCTCTATTACCAAATGCATTAAGTATTACAGCCTTCTGAATCAACTTAGCCTCACCCTTAAGTACGAAATCCACAAAACTGGCACGCCGCTCGTCATTAAATAAAACCATCAACCCTAAAAATTCTTCCGGCTTATACTTACAGCCCAACTTAGACTTACTTCGCGCTAGCCACACATCCTTAGAATAAGCAAACTGCTGTGACTCCGACAATTTCCCCCAGAGCTTCTCTAGCACAAAAATTGACTTGTGCGGGGTACTTTCCAAGATAAAGGGGACTATCTCCTGAACCTGGTTTTGATCAAGTTTGGCAAGCACATCCTCAGTACCAGAGCTAAAATAATGATCATCAGCTTCTTTTTTCCATATCTGCTTCAACCATGCAAGCTGTTCATTCGAAGTAAATTTTAACCAAAATCGTCCCAATATATACCAACTAAGAATTTTCTCGATAGCCACCATCCGAGGCTCATTCTCAAGATTATTCCACAGGACTTCTAAGCAGTCTCTCACTTTATCTCCGTCCCCATGCCAAAAATAATCTACTTTTTCAAGACAAGCAGTAAAAAACTCTGTACAAGTTTTCTTGTCAAGCTTAAGCCCAAGCTCCTTCAGCAGGGCAAGCCCATCAAAGCAATCTGCAGACTTCAAAGACTTCAATAGATCTTTTATATACAATACTAGCTGCGAAGACGAAAATTTATCAGCCAATTCACACAGCGCTTTTTCTTTCCAGTAAAAACTCCCTTCACTCAGCATCTTTGAGATATAGGGAGCACGTACCTTCTCTTCAATCTTGTCCCAAAATTTTTTAACAAGCGCTGGTCGGTCATAAACAGACTCCCCAAAAAGAAGCGCAAACTGCCCCTGCCGCATTTTTTCAGGCAGCTTGTCCCACAAACTAAATAACTGCCACTCTTTATCATTGAAGGTATTACTTGAATTTGCAAAAAACTTCTCAATCAGGGAAAGGCTGAGCTCATTACCAAGCAGATCCCAGAAAGTTTCTATATACCAACCTTGACGACTAGGGTCCGCGGTTTTAAATGCGCTAATAAACAGCTCCTCCGCCACTTTTTGATCAAACCTTTTCCAGACCACTTTTAACACAATCGGCAGATCTAAATCCCCACTCCAAGTCCGTTGCTTTTCGCACACTACCTTAAGACAACTGCATAGCAAAAGATCCGACACTTTTTCATACCCGCATAACAGTATTTTCATCTGCAAAGCATTATCAAGCGAAACAAAATAGTCCAAACGCTTGTCCTCAGCCAACAAAAAAAACCGGTCTTCTGGTTGTAAAAAGGAACCCCCATCATATTCCTCAAGCGTTTTTAAAATCCATGCATTAGTAGGCTCTTTCCCATCCTTGAACCAGAGCACCTTAAAAAAAGCAATACGCTTATCACACGTAAAACGGGATAGAAACCGCTTTTGTGCAGAGGCATCAAGCTTACAAAACCTGATAATTATCTTCTCCTTATCCTCATTGACCGTTTTATGAAATGCATCGTGAGGCAAAACTAAAAGAGACTCAAGGCGCATAAGAAAATTCTGCTTGGCCCACCACTTCTCACACTGTGCAATCAATGGAATAAAATTTATCGACTTTTTTCCCCGACAGAGTGGGCAATTGAGAAACTCAAAATGGTCATAATTTGCATCAGATCCATAATGCGCCGCATTGGGACAAGTCTCAAGCAGCCACCCAAAAATGCAATGTGCATGGAAAAAATGGCCACAGGGTAACGTGTACAGATCCTCGGGGTCCATATCATCTTTATCCAAGACCATTTTATCTTTGGATACTTCTTTAATCTTAAATTCCTCCGTACAAATTGAGCAAGACTCTACCTCTACAATTTTTTGGACTGACTCATTCATACCATACATAATGCATGCACAAAAAATCGCTATAAAGCCAGACCACACCCTAATCTTTCCCATCAGACCTGTTCCCTAAATTTATACACAGAAAATATTACGCTAGAAAAAACAAATATCCCCTCATCACGACAAATACCGTTACTTTCCTCAATTTCTAATAACTGTAATCTTACTTATCGGTTTCACCCTTGGTCTCTTCAACCAATTGAAGCAAGTTCCCATCTAAATCTCTAAAACAGATCATACGTGGCACACCAGGATATCCAGAGACCTCATCAAATAGCTTTATCCCTTTTTGAATGAACTCTTTTTTGGTCTCATCATACGTGTCGGTAACAAAGGTTACAACCGCATTACTACCCGGCTTTACATGTTCACTTCCAGCCGAAGTACAAAATCCAAAAACAGGGCCGCCCGCTTTGCCCTGAAGTTCAAGCCAGCCATACTGCTCATCATCTTCAATAACTTTTAAACCCAACGTCTGAGTAAAAAACTCTCTGCTCTTCTTTATGTCCGAAACCGTCGCCCATGAGAGACCAACCTTCTTAATCGCCATAATTCTACCTCTTTAAAAATTCGAAACAGACCTGATAAAAAAGACTCTCTAAAGTTTATACCAAGGTAAAAAATCCTCCGACACAAAATATTGCACTAATCACTACCCTTGAGCGCAAAATGACGGCACTAATGTCATAATGAGTCTCAAAGTGACGGAATCACCGTCACTTTGCAATAATTTGGAAAAACAAACCCATAAAACCATAAGATCTCCGTTGCCACATAGACTACATCCTGATAGAATGCAGCGTGTCTATGCTTTCAAAACATCTGAAAGGACTATCTCGAAAAACATCCCCTAAACATTCAACCCTTTTTAGATATTCAATACCAACACCAGGACAAAAATGAGCAAACACAGCCGAATAATAATTGCTGCAATGGCCTTAATTGGGCTACTACCAATAAAAAATTATGCCTGCTCAATAGGCCTACCGTGTCTATTGAAAAAATTCTCAACCGTTCCACTATTAACAGCACCACGACTGCTCCCTACCCCTGACAAGTCTTACTTCTTTGATAAAAAAAACCAACGTTATGCATCCTCAAACAATAAATTATCTCAGGCACTAGAAGATTACGCGTCAGAATTAATTAAATTTAATACTCTATTTCCCCTACTCAAATACGCCTCTTCCAAGACTCAATACAACAACACAAATCTCATTAACTATTTCCTACGATATTGTAAAGACAGAGACAATCTAGCAACAGCCATTTCTCGCTGCATTGCACTTAAAATTAATCCCACTGAATTCGACACTGATGAAATGCTCCCAAGTCAAAAGGCTACCCTTTTACACGCCAACAAAGCTCTTAAAAATCTCATCAAAGAAGGGAAAATCGATCCAAACCAAACTCCTGCTAATAAATGGGTAAACCATACTCCGCTTATTATATCTCTATGCGGCCATTATGCAGACACCGTTGCTCTGCTTCTCAAGTTTAACGCTAGCCTTAATAGACCTACCACAGAAGGCGACTACCCAATCCACTACATTGATGATTTAGGGTCCCTAAAAATCCTTCTTGATTACAACGTAGATGTTAACCAAATCAACAAGGAGGGACAAACCTGTTTACACAGCATTCTTAAGGAACATAAACGAAATCTTGCCATCACTCTGGCTCATAATGGCGCACGATTAGACATTAAAGATATATACAATAACAAACCCTGTGATTATTGGCCAGGAAGCTCTAAGTGGTTAATTCCACATGCACAAAAAAATTATAA
>CAYRPI010000021.1:4696-18684 GCA_964426225.1 uncultured Candidatus Babeliaceae bacterium
TAAATCCTGAAAACTAGGATAGCGCTATGAAAAAAAACATGTCCTCAATAACAATATTCACAGCCTTATGTATATTAACAGTTACAGCACATGCCTCCAATAAAAGCTTATCAGACGCACCTCAGCAAAACGATATTATTACCTTCTATACAATTCTACAAAACGAAACGCTCACAAAAGAAGATTTAATCTTGCAAACCGAAACTCTTCTAAAGAAATACCCTTCTCTTGCAAATGCACCACTCATAGAAAAAGAAAAAAACATTCTTCTTTTTAGTTCCCCACTCTTTGCAACCAAAGACAAGAAATTAATTGAACTTCTGTTAAAAAACAAAAGCAACCCTAATCTCTTCGATCCTGAACTGAACTGCACGCCCTTTTTTAACTCACTTTTAAATGCAAAGAATTCCCAAGACTTTGATCTGCTAACCCTTTTCCTAACCTATGGAGCAGATATATCTATTCCACATCAAAAAACTACTGAAAAGCAAGTTTCCCTTATGCAATACCTTGTTCAATTTGATACTAATAAGTGGATAAATGTAATAAATTGGATTGCCCAAAATTGCAAAGATCCCAATATAGCAGACTACTGCGGACGCTCTTTTCTTTTCTGGGCGATCCAATCAGGGCAATTTGGCGCCATTGAAATTCTCCTAAAAAGAAACGCCAACCCCAATTTGAAAAATATATTTGGAGAGACCCCTTTTTCCTTAGCATTGAAATTTTATGCAATGGGGAGATTTCCCGTAAAAGACTTATTACTCATGCTTGAATACGGGGATAATCCTAAAACTAAATACAATAAAGAAAATCTTATCCATTACTTTCTCACACGCTGCCAAAATCGAAATGATATGGCAAAAGCCATTTCTCTACTCATCGAAAAAGGCGTCGACCCCCTTGAGCCTAATATTACAGGCTTAACCCCTCTGCAAAGGGCCGCCAATCTGGGAGCAATCAAAGTAATAGAGGTACTGGTAAAGGAAGGCAAAGTTCCTCTAGACCACACACCAAATGGCAAATGGAAATCTGTACCGCCTCTTATTTTAGCAATCTACAAAAACATGATTCAATCCGTCGACCTACTGATTGAACTTGGTGCAGATGTTAACAAACCAATCAACGAAGGCTCTTTCCCGATGCATTTTGTCAAAAGTAAGGCCATACTTAAAATGCTACTCCGCCAAAAAGCTGACATTAACGTAAAAGATGCAGAAGGGAAAACAGCGCTACATTATGCGATTCAGAGCAAAAATAAAGAACTCGCCCAACTTCTTTTTAAACATGGAGCACATCCAACCATTACAGATAAAGAGGGGAAAACACCTTGTGATTACTCCCCCGAAAGCTCCACATGGTTTGAAAAGATTCCACAATAATAAACAGATATCCAAACACAATCTATTGCGTTACCACTTTAATTCCGAGTAAGATTTCCATACTAGGGCAAGGAGTTCATTCCGTTTATAGAAAAAATGGAGAGTGGTAATGATAGCAAGAATTCAACTTATACTGTTTGCATTGTGTGCGTTTTGTGGGCACTTAGCAGCCATAATACCTACACAAAACCCCACACAACCTATTGGAATATTAGTCCGAACCTGGGAAACAAGCGGCGCCCTACCATTCCCAGTAGAACCGCCAGCACCATTTCACCCCCTACCCATACCGCCACCAAGCCCCATAGCCGAAGTAAATTATATCTGCGCCCAATGGGACAGTGAAGAGATTCCGGACACCCTACCCTTTGATGTACACTATCCCGCCACCGAAATTATACTAACGCAGCCCCAACACTTTGTACGACTATTAGGCACCCCACAAAGTAGCCCCAATGGTGCGTGGATTATGCGATCTGAATATGTTCGTGGAAAAACACCTGCAGAGCTTCGAGATATTTTTGCGTTGCCAAATCCCCCTATCGACATTAATAATGTGGAAATGCCCGCATCACCCGACCCCATCACCGGAAAAAACTATGTTTTATGGACCGGCATTGCAGCTCCAATCAGAGCTCCTGGATATGACTGGGGAGATGGAGGAGCGGTACAAAATCGTCTAGTTTCCAACTATAAAACGGCCTATGCTGCCTTTAGCACGTATACGTTTACAAACGAAGCAACTACCCGAAATCACCGGCAACCTATTGGAGAGATTGCACTATCTTACAAACCCCTAGCCGGAAACGGTAATCTTGGTCGAGTTGCCTCCTATTTAGATGCCTTTATTCCTAAGGCTTATTCTGACCTTGAAAACGTTTATCATGACCTTGATTACATAAACTATCTTAATTTTGGTGTTACACCGCTCAGAGATGCTCTCTACCAGATAAGTCCTGAGCGGTTTAATGCCCTCTCTTTTTTACATTTCCGTTCTGCTCTTCTCTTTAGTAACTCTCTCCTTGAAAAACAGATCTCTCGGCAATGGAAAGAGCTCTCCAGCTGCTCTTGCTCAGAAGAGGATGAGTGCGCCTGCTGCCCCCAAGGGTTTACTCTCTATGGCATTGGAGAATATGATAAAAGGTCTGGATGCACTTATCACAACACATTCAAATCACATACCTGTGGTTTAATTTGTTGTATAGATAAGTATGCACGACCAAACCTTTCTGTAGGTCTCGCCATTGCAGGCATAGGCAACCATCTTAAATGGACAAATTTCTGCGGCACAATCCATGGAGGCAATGCACAGGCATCCGCTTATGCAGAATATTCACGGGATAATTTCTTCATTGATGGTCTACTAGGAGGTGGCTTAAACTGGAATTCAACCTGCCGAGGAATCTTATTCAATAGAGTTGATCGCATAGCAAACAGTAATCAAACAGGTGGACAGCTAGAACTATGCCTACAAGGGGGGCTTAAATGTATAACCCCCTTTATGCCTCTTGCACGCATTTCCTATATCTTCACACGGCAGAATCATTTTGAAGAAGACGGTGCCAACAGTTTAAATTTATGCGTTAATAATTTTAGTACCCACACCGTACGTACCTATCTGGGATTTGAGATGAATGAGGCATATGAAACACCGGCCGGGAGACTATTGCCCCACTTAGAAATTGCATGGGCGGAAGACATTCACGCAGGAAATCGAACCCTATGTGCCCGACTTATCGATAGACCAGACTCCTTTGCTATATGTGCAGCCCCAAAGACAGAAGCATACTTTATAGGAGGCGCAGGCCTCACGTTTGAATTAACGCGCTGTAGTGCGCTTTCTATACGGTATAATGCTGAAGTTCGAAGTTACCAAACCGTCCAAATTGCAAAGATAGGCTTTAACACACTATTTTAAACTCTAACAAATAAGTCCCGCCTTAAAACGTGATAAATTCCTCATGTGCAACAAAGTGTGCATCAATGGTACATTTCAGCATTGCAAATAGGTCAGAGCCCCAGGCTCACTCGCTAACTGAACCTTGCCACCAATTATCCACAAAAAAAGCTCAGAATCGGCCAAGTTGTGCAGTCTCAACCCCAACGATTTATAAAAACTAATTAGGTAAGGCAGATATAATTTTCTTTCTTGATCATCGTCATACTGCGGCTCGGCAATTAAAGAAATATAAATCTTATTATGCACAAGAGCAAAGGCCTTTATAAGAGACCCAAGAACAAGCCGACCATAACCATTTTGGCGTTCTTCTTCTGGGGATATCAATTTGCTTATCTCAACCCGTAGTTCTGAGCCCTTCTGAACAACCGCAAACTCAGCTGCGCACAAAAGTGTTTTCCCCCCATACAATTCTATAGAAAAAACCACCGTTTCTATAAGGCGCCGTGCCCCAAAAGTCCAACATAATGGCCGGTCTGCTACGTCCTTTATGCCACTATCAAAAACTTCTTTCACTACCAACTTTTTTAGGGACTCTTGATTCAGCAATCCCACAGCCTCTAAAAGACACTCCTTTAGAAAAGGCACAACTACACCTATAGAGAGAGATACCATTTTTTCAATCTGCTCCTTCTTGCCTCCGGTTTTAGGGATATAACCTTGGGGCTTTTTCGCAAACTGAAGCAATGCCTTATCGATCTCCGGATAGCAGTGCAAAAGCGAATACTTTAAAGGATTTATGTAACACTTTTTATCTTTCGTACGCAATTTAAATGCCGCAGCATCCTTTCCCAAAAGCCCTACTATTTCAGCAAAATCCTTAAGCTTGGACTTCGAAACTACTTTTTCTAAAACGGTTGCCTGTAAAACTACTCCTAATATCGAACCTCCATCATAACGACAGTCGATCAATGAAAGATTTGATTTCAACATCTTATGGACCATTTTAACATCGGCTTTTACAACTGCCTCATAAAAAAGTTTGGCTTGCGTAAGGCTATTATTTGAAGAGAAAACAGGCCTTCCTCCAAATAACATTCCAATTAGCACCATTCGTGCAAAAAGCATGCCTATTTTCATATAAAACCTTATAGAGACTATTTTAAGCAATTATTTATTCTTTAATTTATATCCTGGAACTACACTACCATTTTCTATAGTCAATTTTAAAGTGCATTCACTATATTTATCCGGCACAAACCCCTGCATTTTATAAAAATGCACAAGAAGAGGCGAGAATTTTTTCCTCTCATCGATGGAGTCAAAACCTATAGGCACTGCGTATAACTCTATAAAAACCAACTTTTCAAGCTGAGCGCAGGCCTTAATTAGAGACTTCAGCAAAAGACGCCCCACTCCATTCTGCCGCTCTCCCTCTGAAACCTTGAGCTCTACTATAAAAACATCCATAGACTCATTTTTAATCCAGTTCACATTGGCTATAATTTCGGCCAAAAATACGTTCTGAGCGTATAATTTAAAATGAAATTCCTCTATCCCTCCTTCTGGAGCAATCTGCCCCACAAAAACTCCAGACAAGGAACGACCCTTAAGATCTTTCAGATCACTAGTAAAAACGGCTTCTTGCGATAAAACAACCCCTTTATTCTTAAAAGCAAAATCCATCTGTAAAATCTTTTTAGTCAAAAAAAGAGCCACATCTTCTGCTAAAAGTGTACTTTTAGCATTCCGCAACAGAGACTCTTCTTTAGTTTTTGGCTTATAGGTTTGAGGCTTTGGTTCAAAGTTAATCAATTCCTTATCTATAATTGGATAGCAACGCTGCTGCGAATAAAGTAAGGGTGTAACTTTTTTCCCGCACCACTCTTTACCTTTTCTAACCACCATAGCTGCAGTATCTGCACCGAATAGCGTGATTATCTTTGCATACTTCTTTAATTTAATTTTTTGCACCTTGTTTTTCAGGCGCGTCGCCCGTAGCAGTGGATATAACGGAGATTTATCTTTATAAAATACGGTTTTTAGCTTGGGATTAATCATTAACATTTTTTCAACGGTCTCGACATCTGCACATTCAACCGCTGTATAAAAAGTCTCAAGTTCGACCGTTTGGTTCGATGAATGAACGTTAAATCCATAACTAACAAATCCTAGCACCGCTAGGCATTTTACAAAAAAAAGATGTGTTTTCATTATTAAATCTTAAAATTTATTTTTTATTGATACTGTTTACAACATATTAATATCATGACAAAAATACTTAATTTGTCAATTAACAAGGACGCGACTGTTATAGCAATATAGCAGCATACCTTGACAGTATCAGATAGCGATGTTAAATTCGACTAAGTTTTAGAAGATTTTAAAGTCCCTAAACGAACAATACTCTTGTATTGTTCACCCCCCTAACCCTTCAGCTTTCCCCAAAGTTGAAGGGCCTTTTTTTGCTTACTTAATTTTTTACTTAGAAATCGTATTGAGTCCACTGCATAGGATTAACAGGAATATTATGAATACGAATCTCCCAATGCAAATGGTAACCGCTTGCATAACCGGTCATTCCAAGTGTTCCAATCGGCTTGCCTTTTTTCACCTTGTCACCCACCTTCACATCTCCATAAGAATCAAGATGGAAATAGAAAGACAAGACGCCGCATCCATGGTCTATAACAATAGTATTACCACTATGCACATAGCGTTCTTTTATAACTACAACACCATCCTGAGACGCCCAGATTACACTCTTTGGCATAGCAGAAATATCAACAGCATCATGCCGATATTTACCACGCTGCTGTGAAACACGTAACGTTCCAAACTCAGTAGTAATCCCTTTTAAATCACAGGGAACATAAAAGGCGCCTTTCCAGAATTTTTGACACGGAGATGCAATTGCTGCGGCCTCTACATCTTCTTCAAATTTCCGCTCAGGTAATCCCTTTAATTCCTCTTCCTTCATTTTTTCTTTACTTAAGCCTAACGTCTGGCTCTTGAAGGGGTACATAACAATATTAATCTTACCCTCAAGTTGTCCTCGATTGCCTACTCTGTCGGTCATTACCAGGGAAAAAGGATATTCACTAGGATGTTCATCACTTTTTACGGGAACAAAACATTCATAAATTTGAGATCCTGGACCTTCAGATACACAAGGATAACGTCCAGATAGAACCTGTACATATGCTTCTTTTAAGGGCTTGTTAACCTGAAATTGGACATGTAAAGTATGCCCTTGGAAAACTTTATAAGTTGGATCAGAGACCGTAAACGCCGCTTGTAGAGGTACATTATCAACAAAGAAAGCTAGCTCTCGCTGCGTCTTGTTTTTTCTAAAGGAGCTATCCTGAACTTCAACCTTTAAAAGATGCTCACCATCTGCCAAAGAACGTGTTGCTATGGTAAAAGGGTATTCAAAGTGCTTGCGACCAATACCATGATTTTCGACTAATGCACCTCCATCCAACCAGACGGAAAGATCACTAACGCGATATCCATCACTCCCTGAAAGAGTACAAGTTATATCACCTGCATAAGCACCATTAGATTCAATGCCTGCCAAAACCACTTCTGGAGCAGTTGAATCTGTAAAATATCGAACTAGTCGATATCCACCAAAGCCTACTAACACAAAAACTGCTATAAACAGAGCTGCTTTACTGCGAGAAGAAACCATGCCTAAACCCATTTTATTACTAAAAAAAATCCACTTACTATAACGTTTGTCTTAAGAACGATAATACCTTCTTTTAAATACAACGTAAATGAACCATTTAAACCAACTAACTTCTTCTTGCCACAGAGAAAATAATACTAAAAAACAGGCGGTTGCCGGCTTGTTTAAATGAAATTGAAGACTTTCCTAAGGACGGTCAAGTTGACATATCGCCAGCTTTAATTATAATAATCTAGACTTCTAATCTAAGAAGAATACCTAGGAAAAGTTTTATCTGAAAATACTAGAAATATTAAAAATAGGGGTACCGTTATGATCTTGAAACAGAATCTCTTTAAAGAAAAATTAGTACTTAAAAAGTTATGGCTGTTACTCCTGCTTCCTGCAAGCGCTCTGGCTATGGAAAATCAAAACAACCCAGACATCGAAAACAACATCGAAAATAATAACGATGGTTTTGAGTACGTACAACCCAACGATGAGCAAAATCAACAACAAAATCCGATTAATGTGAATAATATTAATCAGCAACAAAACATTCCCAACCTAAACCCTGAGCAAATGCCTGTTAGCGGAAATAGCGTGAATAAAGATCATGCATTACCAGATCGTGTACAACGGTGGTACAACTATGGCTTTGATAAAACGGGAAAAATACTTAATCGCATGACAGGAAATGGCGGGGAAAAATCTAAACCCACCACCTGGGAACGCCTAATATCTATGGGATCTGGATTTGCGCTACCATTCTACTTTGCAGCCACCTCTAAAGTTCCCTTTAGACGGCTTCCTGGATATGCATTCAAAAATATAATTCGCAATATGGCGGTAGGAACGCTTCTTTTTGGTGGTGCATCTGCCATTAACGGAATGGTAGGAGCCGGTATTTTAGGTGGAAACCTTAATAACGAATCTGAAAACAATCTACAAAAGGCACGCTTAGTCGGCAAATTAAGTGCCTCATTTTTAGATAAAGAGGTTTCTCTCGCTTCGTTCTTTATTGAACAATTAGTGCACCCTGTTTTCCTATCCTCTTGTTTAGGTGGTGGACTCTGGGCTCCCGCCTTAATGAATGTTATGCATGCAGGAATGACGCCCTCTATGGAGCGTAATCGTGCCCATCGCGCAGGTATTATGGCCGGATTAATATCAGGCCTTTTATGGCGATACCGTGGTAAAGTTTATACAGGCGTTAAGCAAGAGCTTGGAAGCTTCTTTTTTAGCTAGGTTTTGCTGGAAATAAAGTTTTTTAAAGGAATAAAATTATGAATTTTCGCGTACTACTTTTAATGCCATTACTTGTTTTAACAAGTGGACTCAGAGGCACCAACGCGCAACCGCAAACTCAAAATGCACCACAAGCTAATTTAGGTGTCTGCCAAATCTGTCAAGAAGGATTTGATAACACACATCCCGCTTTTTGTCTCCATGGACAATGCAATTTCCACAAAAAATGTATTGCTTCCTATGCCACCGATAAAAACAACCCTAACCCCGGAATCCACACAATACGCCCTACACCAGGAACGATGTCCTTTGAATGTCCTATCTGTCGCAGCACACAAACCCATATAGGACACCAGACTGCCGGACCCAATGGAACCGGTGCCATAGATGATTATCCCCTCTACTTGGAATCTCTTTCTGTTCCAAACCCAGGCCCCTTAGTTACACACAATGGTCACCGTATGCATGCTGATTGTTTAAACTCATGGATTGAAGGCAAAACAGAAGAAAATTGGGCCGATAATGAAGAATTAAGATATCCCTGTCCCCATTGCAAAAAAAAGGCCTCTGTAGATTGCTCAACAAACTGTCCTCTCTGCACATTGCCCTTTACGCAAACAGATCCTGCCGTAGTTTTTAATCATGGAAATAATCCAAATGTGGTGGAAACAAGTAACAAAGTTCACCGTTTTCATCAGTCCTGTATAAATAACTTCCAACAAAAAAACACTAGTGAATTTGATGACCAAATTGATAGTTTTGATGCTCAATTAAAAAAGGCTGATAAGGATATCCTGCTTTTAACACCTCGTGCCCTTACCAACGCCAGCGTTAAAAAGTTATTAGAGAGAGCAAAAGAAAACAAAAAAAACGCAACCTCTGCAATCCAAAAGCTTCAGATCGAGAAACAACAGGCGCAATTCAACTGTCCCCTATGCAACAGAATACAACAAAAACGCAAAGATATTTTAGCCTCTTTTGATGGGCCATTTTACACTAACGCTTCTGAAGTTCTTGAAATTGCACTAAAAATAGGGAGCGACCTCCCACGAAACAGGGGCGTTTCACAACCCGTTGGAGGTCCCTTTATAAATCAACTGTCTCAAAGAATAATAGCTGGTCCTAGCGCTATTTTTCACTATGTGGTTGGGTGGAATCAGTGGAATGTTTCCGAACTAAAAAATGATTACTTTGCTCATCTTGCAAGCTTTGCCGTTGGACTTTTATATCCCTATAGTCTCTGCTCAGCATCCACAGAAAATCCAACTATGCTAAAATCCCGCGCCACGCGCTATATGCTTAAATCCGCCACCTTGGCAGCCCTTTTAATGGGAGTAAGTAGTGCGGCTGTAGCCTCCCGAATGAGCGATCTTGGTGCTTCACGATCAACTCTCGCGCTACAAAGCTTATCCGCCATGGGAAAAGGAGCAGGGACCTCTCTCAAATTCTCACTCTCCCCAATAATTTTATCCTATTATTTAAGTGGGTCTTGGTGGAAACAACTGGCTGGAATCCCTCTTCTTCTTAATGTAGGATTAACAGTTTGTGGCTCTGAGCCAAATGAATCCACTACCAATGCTTACGGTTATGGATCTTTGGTAGGAGCGCTTGCGGGGCTTGCTGTACGCTATAAAGAACCACTGCAAAAGTTAGCCGCCACGGGGTTGCTCACGTTTAACAACTGGAAAAATCCTGCGAATGTAGCGCTTGTTGGTAATAGTCTTTCAATAGTTCCAACTGTAAAAGTAGCTGCATAAATAAGGAAAGGTCTTTTTATCATTGAGTAATTCACCTTTGTCATGCCAATGCCGTAAGTTCCGCTTCGGGCGAAAATAGAAGCAGGTAATGCGATGGCGAATGGTTTGCATTGGTATCTTCTCTTTCATGGATAAGTTTAATACTCAAGCGTAGTTGATAAAAATCTGTCTAGTTTGTCAAATCATAAAGGAGAAAATTTGACAACGGGTAGCTGTTTCGGGCACGCTTTACGGTGGTATAATAGGGGTTTTAATTAGGAGAGTTTTATATGGAGATGCAGGACTATCGTATAAGCGATATGTTGATTTCTTCTTTTGCGGGAACCGTGAAGTTTTTTGGATTATGGTTTTGGATTTCGGTGCTTAAATTTTTCATTTTTGTAGTCGAAATGAGTTGCGCTTCTTTTGTGGCGCTTTTTTTTGTTAATGCCGTTATAAAGTCTATTCCTGGTATTCCAGCTCTTGTTTATCCTGAAGGAATGGAACACGCTCAAATTTACATTGCGGATGTTCGCCTAGTGCTCTTGGCACTAACACTACTTTTAGTGTTTGCACTTTTGGGCGGCGTAGTGCGCATGGGAGCTGTTCAGGTGGCGTTTGATTTACAGGCGGGTGGCAAGAGCTCTTTTGCTCGGGTTTTTACTCATACAAATCTTGCATGGCGTCATTTGGGAGCATCAGCTCTGTTTAATGTGGGTGTTTTCTTTGGACTCTGTTTGTTGATTGTACCGGGGGTTGTGTTTGCCTATCGCTATTGGTTTTATCGGCAGGTTTTGGTTGAGCAAGGTTGCGGCATTTTTGACGCATTACAAACGAGTGCTCAGTTGACCAAGGGAAAATTTGGTCAGCTAGCCCCTTCTCTCTTTCTGCTCGGTATTTTGAATGAACCTATGCTACATAGTGCATTTCTATTGGGCTTGATCACCGGTCCTCTCTCAACATTAGGTCAGGTCTTTTTATATAAAAATATTCTGGTACAAAAAACGCATGGAATCTAAAAGTATGTTTTGATGCCCTTGAGTTAAAGCGTTAGTCCTTTGATTTAGTCGTTGTGCTTTAGTTTAAATAGAATTTTAAAATTTGACTAATTGCAAAAATGTGTTAAAATAATCATGATGTAAAAGATGTTTAACTAAAGTTGTTTCTATCGATGCGCTTAACTGTTGTTTAAAATTGCTCTTTTCTCCGGAAGCTTCATTATTTACTGCATTCTTCGATGCCGGATTGTTATATTTTGGTCTAGACACAGGCTACTCCGATTGTTTTTCAAAGGGCTTTTTTGAGTAGCCTGCCTCAAATGCCAAAAAAGCGCTAGTTTATAACAGTATTTTGTCGTGTACTAAGTAAAACCATATAAAGAAAGTATTAATACCATGACTATAAAGAAAATATTTCTTGTTTCTCTGTGTTTGCTTCCCTTTGGGATTGAGGCGAGTAATAAGGAGATTAATGAAACCGAAAAACAGATTAAGCCATTTTATGGTGTCGTGGAAGAAAGCAAGGGGCTTCAGAAACATAAGAAGCGATTTGTTTTAAAGAGAATACATTTACCGGACGATTGCTGGAGCGTGATTAGTGAGTATTTGTCCAATAATGATAAACTTTCACTACGATTGTTGAATAAACATTTTAGATCTCTTTTTTACAGCACCTATTTTGAAGAGCAGAAAGAGCTTCCTAAAATTCAGTTGCCACAGACTATCCTCCCCTTGTTTTCGGAAGAAACCGACAAACGGGAATTGCAGCGTGAGCATGTAACAACTTTTTTACAAAAGACATGCATTGGTACTCTTATTGCCAAGCAGCAGCCCGAGATTGCTGTTTCTATTTTGAAAGCAGTAGGCGCTCAAGTAAAGAGTATTGATCTTAGCGAGACGGATATTACAGATGAACAACTCAAAGTGATCTTAGCCTTCTGTCCAAACCTTGAGACTCTTAATCTGAAAAAATGTGGAAAACTTGCGTTCAAAGACTTGGATTGGAGCAACCTTACAAAGCTATCGAAGCTTTACCTGTACGATACCGCGATTACTGATGAAGCGCTTAACAAAATCCTATTCTATTGCGAAGGTCTGAAGGAATTAAATCTTGTAAGTTGTAAAACGCTTGACTTTAAAGGCTTGGATTGGAGCAATCTTACAAATCTTGTCATACTCCGTCTTAGCTTCACTAAGATTACTGATGAAGGACTGAGGCCCATTTTAAAAAGTTGCATCAAGCTTAAAAAACTTAATTTTTTTTACTGCAAAAACCTCACGCTTAATGGTTCTGATTGGGGCAATCTTACAAATCTCATCGAACTTAATCTTTACAATACTAAAATTACCGATGAGGGGCTTAAGTCCATCTTGAAAAACGGTTGGAGGCTTCAGGAACTTGACCTTGGATCATGTGAGAGTGAAGATCTTATTTTCGAGGACCAGGATTGGAGTAATCTTACACATCTCATCGAACTTAATCTTTTCAATACTAAAATTACCGATGAGGGGCTTAAGCTTATCTTAAAGAGCTGTTGGAGCCTTAAAACGCTTAATCTTGATGACTGTGAGAACCTTACTTTTAGCGGGTTTGATTTTAGCAATCTTACAAATCTGACGGAACTTAGGATTCACAAAACTAAGCTTTCTGATGAAGTTCTCAAGTCCATCTTGAAAAGCTGCGTAAAACTAGAACAACTTGATCTTGCTGGCTGCAGGGAGCTTGCCTTCAAAGACCTGGATTGGAGTAAACTTCTAAATCTCACGGAACTTTATCTTGGCAATACGAAGATTGATGATGAAGTTCTCAAGTCCATCCTGAAGAGCTGTGTAAAGCTAGAAAATCTTCAACTTGACGATTGTAGCAGGCTAAAATTCAATGGTCTTAATTGGAGTAATCTCAAAAAATTGTCTTGTCTGAGACTGGCAACATCCAAGATTACCTACGAAGGCCTTGAGTCTATTCTAAAAGGCTGCCCAGATCTCAAACAACTTTATCTTAATAAGACCAAGATTACTTCCAAGGAACTACGGCTTATCCTTGAGAGCTGTCCAGGTCTTCAGAACCTTGATCTAAATGGCTGCACAAAACTTGTATTTAAAGATTTTGATTGGAGCTTATTAAAAAATCTCACGTACCTTGATTTTAGCAATACCAAGATTACCGATGAGGAGCTCCACTATATTTTAAAAAATTGTCCGCGCCTCCAAACACTCAGTTTATGGGACTGCCATGAGCTTAAATTTAATGAATTGTATTGGAACAAGACGGAAAGCCTTATTGAACTTTACGTTTGCGATACCAAAATCGATTGCAAGGGTGCTTTATGTATTCTGAAAAACTGCGCCAATCTTAAAGAACTTAATCTCGAATATTGTGAAAATATTCCTAAGAACCTTCGGAAAAAGCATTTCTCTAAGAATGCCCTTGAACAGCTCAAAAAAACGTTGATGGAAAAATCAGAACAAAAACTGAACGAAAAATAATCTCCAAAACTCGCGCGAATGAAAAGAGAGACTTTAATCTAAATCTCACCCAGTAGCTTTGAACATAATTCCTGCGTAAGTTTGTCTATCCTACCTTTGAAAACCGCCAAGCACTCTTTTAATGCTTCTTTATCAGCTAAAATTAAATGTGAGGGTGCGTATTCGACAAGTTCAACAAATAGTCTTGAGTAAAACTTTTCGTCACACTTGAGCCCAACAACCTTAAGTAAAGAAAGGTTCTCTGCCCAATCACCATAGTATCTTAACGTCCACTTAAACTCTTTTTGGTCCCAAATCGACATCTTGCAGGCTAATTTATCGAGCAGATCTTGTTTGTCCGATAGGGCAAGTTTGCTTTGGAGCACTTTTCTGAGATAATCATGTCGTGCTTCCCAATGCTTGTGCCAGCCTGACTCCAACTTGTCCCACATGGTCACTAGCAGCTGGCCTTGTTGAGATAAAGTTGACTTCTCCCATAACCTAAAGTAATAGTTCATACGTCTTTTTTGGGGTTGATTATTCCATATTTGTTGTAAAAAAGATTTTCTACGATCAAAATCGATGCTT
>CAYRPI010000022.1:0-5369 GCA_964426225.1 uncultured Candidatus Babeliaceae bacterium
TGAATCCAGAGGGAGGGTTAATCTCAGAAGTTGTTGCGGTTTGAAAAACAAAAGTGTATGTTGCCCACGAAAATAAAAATTTCAACCTTTTGAAAGGAGAAAAAATGGACAACATATACATGAGTACTGTAGCAGTATCAGAAAAATTTGTAAAATTTGTCGAAATTATTGAAGCAGTGCCAGCCCCTCGGTTGAATCGACGTAAAAAGCATATGGTGCGATTTCAACGCATTTTATTGCAGTGGTAAAAATGCTTTGTATTTCTCAATATCAGTGAGTGTGCACTCTGTTTTGATGCGACTTAGGTAGTAGTCTGCAACGGATTTCTCCTTTAATATTTTTTTCTTGAACCATTCACAGAGGATGCATTTTTCTGTCGAACCATTGAAATCAAATGCTCTATTGAAAAGTAGACGTTTGCTATTTTTATTAAAAAAGTGCTTTTGGTCGCTGATAAAAAAGATCTGCTCGCGCAGTAATCCCTTTTCAACTCTTTTTGCAGCAAGTTTTTTTTGTAGGGTAGGAAGTTTGGAAAGTTTTTCAAAATATTCCACACAATTTTCAAAATTTTCTGAATTTAAAGATTCCATTAATACGGAGCCCAATGATGAGCAGGTTTCTTTATCAAAATTTGCTCCGAGGGCAGCAAAAACATCAACCTTTTGGTTTAGTGAAGCGTTGCTTTTTAGTACAAATTTCATAAAACGTGGTTGGTATACCTTGCCAAGCTTAGGTGCTTCAGAGATGAAAATGTCTTTATTTTTATTTGTTGCTCGTTTCTTCCACAGCCCTTTTAGATAAAGGCTTTGTTGAAACTTTGTTAGTTTTTCAAGTTTGATAGTAAGTTCTGAATCAGACAAGTCAGGGATAGTTTCTAAAACGTGCGTAATAAAATTAATCGATTGCTCTCTGGTAAAGCGTTTTAATATTTTACGACTTAGTTGTCCATTCGTATCAAAAAGGGTTTTAAAGAGTGAAAGCTGTTCGTCAGGTGAATACTTGTCCCAAAAAATATTCAAAAGAGGACGACTAAAGGTAAACCACGTTTTTCTTACAGGGTCATCAATTTTATTCCACAGCACCGTTAAACATTTTTTTACACACTTTACGTCGTTTCTTTTGAGGGTAGGTCCAACTTTTAGCATACAACCAGCAAGAAGTTCCGAACATGTTTTATTATCAAACAGCGGTCCTATATCCATAAATAATGCCATCTCTTGCTCAAAGCTTGCAGTAGACAATATTTTAATAAACTGCTGTTTTAATATCTGTGAAGAAATTTTATCTGACAGCGTGGAAAGGCTCTTTGTTTGTTGTTCAAATGTTTCCCCATCAAGTGCTTTCATGAGGTAGGCGTTTTGTAAGCGTGAATCGATTTTCTCCCACATGTTTGCTAGCAATTCACTGCGCTCTTGGGTATTTTTGGCACTTTTGAACGCGCAGTTAAAATATTTCAACCGCATTTTTTTGGGGAATTTTTCCCACAGTTTATTTAGAATGTTATTTTTGGATTTAAGAGGCCTTTCTGATTCAAGGATTTTTTCAACCATAAGCATTGTTTGGGTGTTATTATTCTGGTTTAGCTCATCCCAAAATTTTATAAGATACTTTTCGAGATTCTCAGGTTGTGCAGTAGAGAAAGCATCCTCAAGTAGGCTTGCGGCACCTTCTTTGTTTAACTTTCCCCACGTAAATTCTAGGAATTCCAATAGAACATCGTCTCCGTCAATGGATCGATCTTTTCTTTTGCAGAGAGTTTCCAAGCATTTTTGCCATATATATGTTGGAAGGTTGCTGATGTCAAAAAAGAGCTTTGCTTGAGTTTCACTGTTGAGAGTTGTAAAGTAGTCAAAACGTTTTTCCTCAGGGAGTAAGAAAAAGAGATCGCCAGGTCGCATGCATTCAGAAATGGTTAGCGTTGCTGTAAGAAGTTCTTCATTGGTTGTGGGATTGAGGTTATTTTTTTCGCAGAGTGCTTTAAAATAAGGTACGGATTCATTTGCCCATAATCGTCTTAAAAAATCTTTTTGTTGTGCCATATCAAACCCGCAAAATTTTTCTATCACCTGCTTGTTTGCATCTTTTTCTACCTGCCTAAAGGTTGTATAGGGTAAGTCTAAGAGACTTTCTAATCGGGATTCTAGAGTTTGCTCCGCCCACCACAGTTCGGATTTTTTAAGTAAAGGTAAGACAGGTACAGTCTGTTTTGCACGACAAATAGCACACGAATAGTTTTGTGGATCTGCCCATCTATCAAAGGTACTGGTAGCAACAATAGGATGTTCATGAATTAATTCTGCAAGAAGACAGGTTGCATGTATGTTGTGTTTACAGGAGAGCGTGAAGAGATTTTCGTTGTTTTTTTCTTTTGGCTCATTCAGTGGGGTTAGTTCTTCTAAACAGATGGGGCATTTATCAGTTTCTAGGATTGAATTTGGGATTAAATCCTGAGGCTTTAATTCTATCTTTTGTTCCATTCCATGTAGTGGAACAAAAGACCACAAAAGGGCTAATAAACAGAAAAGTTGTTTTCTAAGAAGTAAATTTTGCATAGTATGCCCTTTAGTAAAAGTCCTATCAATAGAGAAAATTTAATCAATTATACCTCATACAGCTTTAGCTTACCAGGCTTTTTAACGCTTTAAGTGTAGTCTCCGATACATCACAAAAGGGTTTTGAAACCGCATAAAGTGGGTAGGAGCAAATGGTTTGAGAAATAGAAAAATTCTCCGCAGTAAAATGTAAGCCATATTTAGAATTGGTGTGTGAGTCTAGGAAGATTTGCAAGCTCTTAATTCTTTTATTTAAGCCCGCTTTTACTTCAATTGGAACTATCTGATCATAGATTTGAATAAAATAACCAATTTCTGCTTTGGTGTAAAAAAAGCTTTTTATTGATATTTTTGACCATGGATGGTTATAATAACTGTATGTTTCAACCATTCATGGTTGTTTTCATAAATTAAAATATTTTTAAGAGGAGAAATTATGAAGCGTTTGATAGATTACCATTTGAGAAAGTGGAAGGAGAGTTCCCTAAGACAGCCTCTTTTGTTAAGGGGTGCTCGTCAGGTGGGGAAAACGTTTGCTGTGCGTGAGCTTGGAAAAACATTTTCTTCGTTTGTGGAGATAAATTTTGAATTAAATAAAAGGGCGAGAACTCTTTTTGATCGAGACCTGGATCCGAAAAGAATTTTACAAGAGATTTCTGTCTTAGTTGGGATTGAGATTATTCCAGGGAAAACGCTCTTATTTCTTGATGAGATACAGACGGTTCCGGATGGAATTTTAGCATTGCGATATTTTTATGAGATAATACCAGAGCTGCATGTTGTTGCCGCGGGATCACTGCTTGATTTTGCAGTGCAGCAGGTTGGAGTTCCGGTTGGAAGAGTTCAGTTTCTTTATATGTATCCTTTATCGTTCATAGAATTTTTAAGTGCGGTTGGGCAGCCTTTAATTATTAAAGAGATTTTATCTCATTCTGTCCAAGAGGAGCTGTCTGAGGCTATTCATGACAAGATTTTGGCATTACTTGCCCATTATTTGGCGGTTGGTGGGATGCCGCAGGCAGTTGCTTGTTGGAAGAGTATGTTAAATTTGCATGCATGTTCCCAAGTGCCACAAACGTTGGTTGCTGCATATCAATATGATTTTGTAAAGTATGGGAAGAGCCATCAGGTTAAGTATTTGGATGTACTATTTTCTCATATCCCTCAGCAGCTTGGGAAAGTGTTTAAGTATAGTCAGATAGGGGACTTTAGAAAAAGAGAACTTGAGCCCTGTGTTGATCTTATGGTTACGGCGGGAGTTTTGCATCGAGTAATGTATTCAGATGCTCAGGGAATCCCTTTGGGTGCACAAGCTGATGTAACCATGTTTAAATTACTTTTTGTCGATGTTGGTTTGAGCCAATTTGTGCTTGATTTTAAAACAGGAGATTGGCTTTTAAACCCTTTGGAAGAATTTGTGAATAAGGGAATGATGGTTGAGTCGTTTGTTGGACAGGAGCTTATTGCTTATGAACATCCCATGAAAAAGGCACAGTTGTATTATTGGAAACGTGGTGTCCCGGCAAATAGCGCGGAGGTTGATTATGTTGTGCAGCATGGAAAGGAGATTATTCCCATCGAGGTCAAAAGTGGGAGGGGAAGAACTCTTAGAAGTATGCAGAGCTTTTTGAGTAATCATTCGAATAGTCCGTATGGGGTGCGATTTTCAACCAATAATTATTCGGTTTATGAAAGAATTTACTCCTACCCTTTGTATGCTGTTGCAAAGATGGTTGTGGTTGATCAGGAGGTTAAGGATTCATTGCTTTCACTGATGATCTAAAAAGCTTTGATATGGAATTAGCGAGCGGCCTGAAATTGTGGCAAGTCTTGAAGAGTTTGGCCATTTTGAAACCGATCTGTTCTTTTGGAGAGGCTTGTGTATAAAGTGTTGCACTTCGACTTGAACTTATCGTTAAGTGAGAATTATCTTTTTATTGGTATCTTTGGCCAGGTTACTCTTTATGTATTCAGGTAGTTGCTCTACGAAATGCCCTAGAATGCTATTTTTATCGATTACCATTTGTGGCGATGAGGACTTTTTTGCCCGAAATTTAATGGCTCCAATAACGATTTGTTCCATGGACTTTTGGTATGTAAGGGGATGTTCGAAGATCCATGCCGTAATGGCACCTGGATGCATGAAATCTCCAACTGAAGATACTCCTAATAGATCTCCATCGGGTAAAAATGCGAGCCATTTAACCGTTCTTGTGTAAGGAATTTCCGTTTCAACTTTATTATTCTTGGTGTCGATTATTGAGATTGCACCCATGGCATCATCATCTCCTGCTGTTAAAGAATCGAGTGCAATGGCTATGCGGGAACAGTCTGCATTAGCTGCTGCGGCGCTGATATTTCTGGATACCGATTGGTTGTAAAAAATTTTATCCGTTTGCCAGTTCCACCCTATGATTCGGCAGTGTCCCACGGTAATTAGAATAGAGCTGTTGTTTTTACAGGCTTGTATATTTTGACAATAATTTCCAGTTCCTACATAAACACGTTTGAAAGCTTTGTCCTTTAGGCTATATACGGTTACTTTTATATTTGTTTGCTCTGACTTAAGATGCTCCATGGATTGAACTATAAGGTGTTCACTATCTGCGGTAAATAAGACCATTCCTGGGAAACCATTCGTTTCTACTGAAAAAATAATGTTTTTAGTCTGTAGATTTTTTACGTAAATATGATAGCTCTTGGAGGTTGAACTGGTTGAAAATGCAACAGCGAGGTACTTGTCGTCTGGTGAGAACGCAATATTCGAGATAGATCCCTTAAGTATAATGGTTTTGGTCTTGTTTTGCAGGGTGTCCA